>JANNUI010000596.1:0-1617 GCA_031395125.1 Chitinophagaceae bacterium
CTTGGAAGTAAAAGAGGGGTGCAGGTGGAGCTGGACGTGAGCAGAATAGTCGGGAGTTTAGAGTCGGGAGTCAGGAGTCGGGAGCCGGGAGCCGGTGACCCCGGACACAAAGAAGATTATCAATCCAGAACGACCCACTCACAACTCACAACTTACAACTCACAACTCTCTGTCTGGGGAATTAGTGCTACGATTGGAAATCTTGATGAAGCAAAAGAAGTGCTTCTCTCCCCCCTCTCCGCCTGGTGTGGGGTCGGGGGTGAGGCGGGTATTATAGTCAGGGCCAATATGAATAAACGCATTGAAGTGGAATCCATCTTCCCGGATGAAATAGAAAAATATCCGTGGGCAGGTCATCTTGGTATCAAGCTGGCGCATAAATTAATTCCCATCATAGAAAAAAGTAAAACCACACTCATTTTTATTAATACAAGGGGAATGAGTGAGACATGGTATCAGACATTATTAAATATATGTCCGGACCTGGCCGGATCTATTGCCTTGCATCATGGCTCCATAGATATGGAACTGAGAACATGGGTGGAAGACAATCTTCATTCAGGAAATCTGAAGGCCGTTGTATGCACAGCGAGTTTGGATCTCGGTGTTGACTTCCGACCTGTGGAAACAGTAGTACAGGTAGGTTCGCCAAAAGGTGTGGCAAGGTTTTTACAACGGGCAGGAAGAAGCGGCCATAGCCCTGATGCAATAAGTAAAATTTATTTTTTACCTACCCATTCATTGGAACTGGCGGAAGCGGCGGCATTAAAAAAAGCGATCAGCCAAAATATTATTGAAAGCCGTCAGCCCATGCTGCTTTGTTATGATGTGCTGATACAATATTTGAATACACTGGCTATCTCCGATGGTTTTGTACCCGAACAGATTTTTAAAGAAATAAAAAACACTTATTGTTATAAAGATATTTTGCCAAATGAGTGGGAACAGTTGCTTCATTTCATCACGGCCGGTGGTAAGGCTTTGCAGCAATATGATGATTATAAAAAAACAGAGATTGAAGATGGCGTATACAAAATAAAAAGCAGGAGACTGGCTATGCGGCACCGGCTGCATATCGGCACCATCGTCAGTGAATCCATGATGAAAGTAAAATTCATCAGCGGCGGATATATTGGTGTGATCGAAGAATATTTTATTTCCCGGCTGGACCCCGGTGATGTGTTTACACTGGCCGGGAGAAACCTTGAGTTTGTGATGATAAAAGATATGACGGTCTATGTAAGAAAAAGTTCTTCGAAGAAATCTAAGGTTCCAAGCTGGCAGGGAGGCAGGATGCCGCTGAGTGCGAACCTGGGGAGGATATTGAGAAGTACGTTTGATGAAGCGACCTCACCCCAAGCCCCTCTCCAAAGGAGAGGGGCTTTCGAAGAGCTTGAAGTTTTGAAGCCTCTTTTTGAATTGCAGGAGCAGCTTTCTCATGTGCCCAAAGAAAATGAATTGCTGATCGAGCAGATAGAAACAAAAGACGGCTTTCATTTGTTTGTATATCCTTTTGAAGGAAGACTGGTGCATGAAGCGATGGCGGCTATTCTCGCTTATCGTATCAGCCGCATCCGGCCGATCACATTTTCTTTTGCCATGAATGATTATGGTTTT
>JANNUI010000613.1:0-3849 GCA_031395125.1 Chitinophagaceae bacterium
TGTTTGATGTATTCTTCGATCAGCCGGATATAAATATTTGTTTTGCCACTGGAGGTAATGCCGTGCAGCAAACAGACCGCTTTCTCCTGCAGCTGTTCTTTTACCTGCTCAAAAGCCCTTTGCTGCGCCCCGGTCAACTCAAAATCAATGCTGACATTCTTTGGCAGGTATTTGATGCGGTCAATGATGCGTTTTTCTGTCCGGAGTATTTGCTTATCCACCAATCCTTTCAGTTGTGCATCAGAAGCCCCGGATTTTTTCAGCAGTGCTGATTTGGTCACTTCCCCTTCTGTCTTTATCAAATGAAGGTAGCTGAGCAGCAATTCCATCTGCTTCGGGGCCTTTGTCCAGTTATTGAGGAGCCCGGATAGTTTATCTTCATTATCATACTCCGGGTTCAGCAGCACATAGGTCTCCTTTTTGGGGGCATAGGTCTGCTTCAATGCTTCCCATACAAAGCAAACTTTTTTATTGATCAGCCGGTTGATGACCGGGTAGGCATGTGAAGTATCCAGCAACTGCTGTACTTCAGAAAGGTTTAATTCTTTTTTCAGCAGCAATGCTTCTCCAACAATGTACTCATCATGGTCAAGGGCAGAAAAATCATCGCCGTATTCTTCGTTATAAACCAGGATCGTTTCGCTCGACAGTTTGAAATGGGCGGGTAATGCTGCCGCCATCACTTCCCCTTCGCTGCACATATAATAAGATGCGATCCATTCCCAGAGTTTAAGTTGTTCCTCAAAGACTACCGGTTCTGCATCAAGCACATTCAATACATCTTTAGCTTCAATGAATTCCGGTTTATCCGCTTGCAGCCTTTTTATTATACCTGCATATTTCTTGCTTCTGCCAAGGTTCACTTCCACCCGGCAGCCGGGTTTTGCCAGTTCCCATAAATGCACAGGTACAGACCAGGTGTAGTTTTTGGGAAGGGCTGATGGTATGATAACTTCGGCGTACAAAGAGAAATTTTCAATGATTATCCCGATAATTATCGGGATTCAATGCTCAAGTTAGAGAGAATCAGTTATATATATATGTTTCTTGAACCACAGGGACAGGGAGTACACTTAGAAACACAGAGAACCTCTGTGTACCCCAGTGTCACTGTGCCTCTGTGGTTGTAATTTCCATCGCAGTTACTCCTTTCTCCACGCTGCTCCATACTCAACCAGTTTCTTCTCCATCACCGCATATACCTCTTCTTTCAGCCGCCCCACATCTGCCAGTGTGTAGCTGGTTACCGGAATCTCATCTAAGTAAAGAATACGGCTGATGCCGGGAGTCATTAAGAATAAACTTTTATAGGGCATACGGCGATACGCATCCAAAAACAAAACTGGCTTCACCGGCGTCTGTGTTTCAATCGCCACACGGAAAGCACCGTCATAGAATTCTTTCAGCGGTGAAGTGCCCATATTAAAGGTCCCTTCGGGAAAAACCAGCACGGAGATCCCTTTATTGATCAGTGATTTCAGTATCCTCACACTTTTGGCCCGGTCGCTGGCACTGCTTCGCTCCACCGTTACAATAGCATTACGGTAAATAAACCCGAACACCGGCACTTTACTCATTTCCACTTTGCCAAGCGGCCGTATGGGTTGCCGGTAAGCTTTGGGAATGATGGCTGCATCCAGGTAGGAAATATGGTTAGTCACAAAAATGTACGGCCTGCTTTTATCATGTGCTGACTCATATATTTTCCTGTGACGGATAAAGATCAGGGGGAACCACAGATCGGCCCAAAGCATACAAAGCCGCATCATCATATTACCGCCTTTGATGCGCCCGAAAAAACCGGCAATCAATGAAAAGGGAAAGATCAGCAACATAACAGCTACAAATGTGATAAAGGCATAAATACTATATAGCGCTTTTAAGGGCTTTAGTAGAACCTTCATCAGTTGCGGTTTTTATATTTGTCATCGTCCCCGGGGCAACTGCATTCAAAATCGGTCTCCAGGTCGATCACCGTCACTACTACTGTTTTATCGTTGCATTGTGCAAAGACTATCCTCACCCGCTGGTCATCTTGTGTTACCCCTTCTACGGCATAGCGGGGGCATCTTGCATTCTGTAAGTCGCTTTTATTATAGTTAATTTTCCCTTCCAGCATCATCTCCTCTACTTCTGCTTTTGAAATGTTCCGGCATTGCATCCGGCAGCTGGCATGGTTGCTGTATTCAAGATAAGAAGTGCGGCGGTCAAAGCCCTTGTCACGGTTGGTGGGATTGGTGGCGGGGTCTTTGGGTTTGTCATTATTGGTCACTTTCGGCTTTGGCGCCGGTTCTTTGTTATTTTGGCACTGCCTGACCACCATAATGGCGATCGCCATCAGCAGTATCAGGATATAAGGAATCCATTTTTTGTTCAAAGCAACTAATTTGTTACAAATTAAAAGTAAATAAGTGATAGTCAGGGGTTAAATACAAGCACACTTATGACACGGACTGAACGGATAAACATAGATTTTATTCTGCTTCGCAGAATTTTGGATAGGACTATTTTCAAAACTCATCCGTTAACATGCCTGTCTGCCGACAGGCACGCATTTAATCTCTGTCATCTGTGTGCTTGTATTACCTTTGCGCCTCCATGGCAATATCAAGAACAGTGGCGTTTCATACCCTTGGTTGCAAGCTCAATTTCTCCGAAACATCTTCGCTTTCCCGCATCCTGGAAAATGAAGGATTCGAGAAAAAAGAGTTTAACGACCTGGCTGATGTGTATGTAATCAATACCTGTTCTGTTACTGACAATGCCGACAAAGAATGCCGGCAGATCGTACGCCGCATACAACGCAAAGCCCCGGAAAGCCTGGTAGTTATCACTGGTTGTTATGCACAATTAAAATCCAAAGAAATTTCCGGGATACCCGGTGTTGACCTGGTGCTGGGCGCCGCAGAAAAATTCAACATCGCGCAGCATATCCGTGAACTTGCCAAAGGCGACTCTGCTAAAATTTGCAGTTGTGATATTGAAGAAGTATCTGATTTTCATTCTTCCTGGTCGGTGAATGACCGTACAAGAACATTTTTGAAAGTGCAGGACGGTTGTGATTACAATTGCTCCTTTTGTACCATCCCTCTGGCAAGAGGAAAAAGCAGGAGTGATACGATTGACAATGTGGTGAAGAATGCTTCAGCACTGGCTGCCAGTGGAGTGAAAGAAATTGTACTGACCGGTGTGAATTTGGGTGATTTCAGCCCCCCGGCCCTCTCCCTCACCCCTACCCTCTCCACAGGTGGAGAGGGGGTTGCGAAGACTCCGAAAGATCGAAAAGAAAATTTCTATAGTCTCGTACAAGCTCTTGAAGAAGTAAAAGGTATTCAGCGTTACCGCATTTCTTCTATTGAACCGAACTTACTGACAAATGAGATAATTGAATTTGTTGCCAATAGCGAAAAGTTCATGCCGCATTTTCATATTCCGTTGCAAAGCGGCAGCAATACTATTTTAGGGGCCATGCGCCGCCGGTATAAAACAGAACTGTATGCAGAAAGAGTGAAACTGATCAAGACCCTGATGCCACACTGCGCCATCGGTGTGGATGTGATCGTTGGTTTTCCGGGTGAGACTGATGAAGCTTTCAAAGAGACCTTTGATTTCCTCCACTCCCTGGATATTTCTTATCTGCATGTATTCACGTACTCTGAAAGAGATAATACGCATGCCCTGTCTATAAAGCCGGTCGTGCCTGTGAATATCCGGCATGAAAGAAACAAAACCCTCCGCAATCTTTCTTACATGAAGATGCAGTACTTTATCGGCCTGCATGTGGGACAAACAAGAAAAGTGTTGTTTGAAGACCATAACAAAAATACCAGCCTGCCGGACAGGCAGGGC
>JANNUI010000137.1:0-9154 GCA_031395125.1 Chitinophagaceae bacterium
AATGCAATGACAAATAATTCATCATTGCGGCGGTAATGACTCAGGCTTACCTCCACCGGCATATCGGTGCCATCTTTTCTTCTTCCGTTCAGATCCCGGCCATGCCCCATAGACCTGTTGGAGGGTTTTTCATAAAAACCCGATCGCAGCTGGTTGTGATGCGGTTTAAATTTTTCCGGTATCAATATTTCGATCAACTGACCCTGCAGTTCATCTTTTGCATAGCCAAACATCCGCTCTACGGCGGGGTTCACCATTGCGATTTTTCCTGTGCCGTTTGTAAGTATGATGCCTTCGGTGGCATTTTCAAACAAAGAAATCATGTGGGCCTGGTCAAGCATCCTTATCCTGCATTTAATTAGCGGTAAATGTAATCTAATGCAGAATCACGATTGGGTTTTTTTGCTGCCAATTAGCTATTTTGTTTTTTAACTTTACAGGTACTCATGCCAAACACTGTGTACAAAAGGCAGGATCCAATAAAACTGGTCAGCAGGAAAATACCACCAACGGCCAGCAGCACATACCCCAAAGTTCCTGTCACAGTATTGGTAAAATACAAAGCAGCAATCACGGCTGCGATCAATACCCTGATAATACGGTCGGCGTTGCCCATGTTTTGTTTCATATCAAAAGTTTATAATACGAACTTATAACACACAGCAATAAAACCGCCTGATATAAATCAACAACCGGGCTGATAATCAATCATAAGAACCTCTAGAGGAATATCCTACATTTATAACCTCAAAATAATTGTATGAAAACGATCATCGCCCCCACCGATTTCTCCCCAGTTTCACTGAATGCAGTGAATTTCGCCGCCGACATGGCTGTGTCAGTTGATGCCAGTTTGCTGCTATTTCATGTGTATAACATACCTATTTCCTATTCGGATGTGCCGGTGGTACTGGTTTCTGTGGATGAACTGAGAAAATCCAGTGAGACACAATTGGAACAGTTGAAAGACAAACTTGCTCATGTTACTTCAGGTAAAATAGCAATTCATACAGAATCCGTCATGGGCAACACCGTGGACGAGCTGGAAAACCTGTGCAAAAAAATACAGCCCTTTGCCGTGGTGATGGGAGCAAAAGGGAAAACAGGCCTGGAAAAAGTGGTGTTTGGAAGCACTACATTGACGGCTATCCGGCATCTTGCCTGGCCGGTGATCTGTGTTCCGCCAGGCAAAGAATTCGGGGCTGGAATTAAAAAGATCGGGTTTGCCTGCGATTTCAAACAAGTGGCGGCCACCACCCCGGTTCAACTTATCCGGCAAATAACAAAGGAATTCAAGGCTGAGTTGCATGTGCTGAACGTGGATTACAACAACAAACAGTTCAGGCCCGATACACCGGTACAATCCTTCCAGCTGCACAACCTGCTGGAAGACCTGCAGCCACAATATCACTTCATCACCGACTCAGATGTGGAAGACGGCATTAACCGGTTTGCTGAAACCAACAACCTGGACCTTGTGATCGCCATTCCTAAAAAACATAAACTGCTGGAAGGTATTTTCAAGCCCAGCAGCACCCGGCAACTTGTTTTCCAGTCGCATATTCCGGTGATGTGTGTACATGAATGAACGGGTGGACCAGGAACTTTAAATTGATAATAGCTCCTTTTCAATTGACACCGCCCTCGGGAAAAGGATGGATTGCTCCAGGTACAGGTGCTGCATCAGGTCGTTATCCAGTTCTTTCAGTTTAGCGATGACCACTTTGTGACTGATGCATACATTCTCCGGTGTAGTATAAGAGTTCGTCAGTTCCCTGATAGATAAAATAATATTACTAACCGCCTGATGTCCCTTGAACATGGTTTGCTCCACCGGTTTACGGAGGGTACGGACCAGCAACGCTGCATAAGATTCTTTGTTTCGGTGTGCATGTGCAATCTGCCGTATGTATGGAAAGATCACTTCCTCCTCCTGCTGAATAGATGGCAGTAATTGCTTCGCCAGCAGATCAAATTGTTTTTCGAGCTCTGTCACGTAGGGAAATTTTTTGCGGTGTTCTTCGGCAAAATCAGCCAGCAATTGCCGGGTCCCGGGCAGCGAGTTCCTGAGGTAGCGGTGATGTATATTGATAAGATAGTCCAGGAGAAAATCAATATCCCATTCTGCAAAATCAAGCTGGCACGGCACCTGGATGGTCCGGATGGCCATTTCCAGCTCGGCCTGTACTTTGCCGGCATCCACTCCCCTCATCTCGCAGGCAATATCCATCGGCCACTTTCCCCCACAGCAATAGCCGATACCATGCCGGCGGAATACATCGGCGGTACGGTAGTCCTGCGCCACAATATCCGCAACCAGTGCTTTACGGTTTATCTCAAAAGGTTTTAAAAACATTTTCCTCCAATTCTTGTCAAATTAAAAGATATACTGAATGATAAAAGATGACTTTGGTCAGACAACTGCTATACTTCTGATAAAACCAGGATGGTCCTTCTTTAGCAGATCTTCGATAGTCGTGGATGACAATAAAAGCATCCATTGTCGCCTTAGTGATTCTATTTGCCGGTGCATCGGGCAAGGGTTATCTGCATTGCACTTGCGCAAGCGCAGTGCACAGGTGCTGAATTCATCTTTTTCCCCTGTTATCTCCACCAGCTTAAATAATGGCGTTGCCATGGTTTTCTCGTTCACTGAAAACCCTCCGTAAGGCCCTTTTAGTGAATTCAGCACACCCTCCTTCACCATCTTTTTCATCACTTTTCCCAGGAAATGCCTGGGTACCCCTAATTTTTCAGCAATTTCATCCAGTTGTACCTTCTCCCGGGTATCTGCCTCCATGGCTATATATAAAATCCCCCGCAGGGCATAACCAAATGATTTTGAGAATACCATAGACCGACAAAAGTACCGGCACCCCCCATTCAGGAAGCTGATAAATATCAGTTATTGCTTTGATGATAGTCAGCCCCCGCCGGGCTACCCACAGATACTTTTGATCTATTAAAGACAAGCATATCCTTTTTGGAACTTCAAAACCTTTTAACTTACGCAGGTAATCATCTTACTAATTATTAAAAAAAACGCAATGAAAACCTCAAAGCTTCTTACCGGAATACTGATCAGCGCCAGTTTTATAGCATTTGCCTGTAAAGAAGGCGCTAAAAATGATCCTCCGCCCATCGATTTGAAGGAGCTCACAAAAGAAACACCCGAAGATCATGGCACCGAGTTGAAAGAAAGCGACATCACGCTTAACACCCCGCTTGACCAGGCCATGCTGACAACGGGCAAGGGCACATACGAACTGAAATGCCAATCCTGTCACAGGCTTACGGAAGAAAAGTTAGTGGGACCCGGCTGGAAAGATGTGACCAAGAGAAGGGAACCCCTGTGGATCATGAATATGATCACCAATGTAGACATGATGCTGGAAACGGACGCGGAAGCACAAAAATTGCTGGAGCTATGCATGGTCAGGATGCCCAACCAGAATATTACCAAAGACCAGGCACGGGAGGTGCTGGAGTATATGCTCAGCAATGACGGCGAAAAATAAATCAGGACTGCAAAAACCAACTATTCTTCAGATTCTTTAACTGCTAAAATCGTAAATATGAAACTCTCCATTTTAAAATCCCTTTTACTTCTGATGATGGTTGGTTTAGTAGGAATGCAGGCCTGCAAACCCAAGGGCGCCCAGTCGGCTGTCAGTGGCAATGCTGCATCCAAAGTGTATGTGGCCCCGGGCAAGTATGATGAATTCTACAATTTTGTTTCCGGAGGCTTCAGCGGGCAAATGTCTGTTTACGGCATCCCTTCCGGCCGTCTTCTTCGGGTCATTCCGGTTTTTTCGGTTGATCCGGAAAAAGGATATGGCTATAGCGAAGAAACCAAACCCATGCTGAACACATCCAACGGGTTTATTCCCTGGGATGACCTGCACCATATTGCCCTTTCCGTAACCAACAGCGAACATGATGGACGCTGGGTATTCGGGAATGGCAATAATACACCCCGTATCGCCAGGATCGACCTGAAAACGTTCCGCACCGCCGAGATCATTGAAATCCCTAACAGCGCAGGGAACCACTCCTCTCCTTTCATTACCGAAAATTCGGAGTACGTGGTGGCGGGTACAAGATTCAGTGTTCCGATTGGTGACAAGCAGGATGTACCCATTGATACGTATAAAGAAAATTTTAAAGGCACGGTTAGTTTTATTGCCGTTGACAAAACTTCCGGGAACATGAATATCGCCTTCCAGATACTCACACCCGGCATCAACTTTGACCTGGCCAGAGCCGGTAAGGGAAATTCAGCCGGATGGTTCTTCTTCAGTTGCTATAATTCCGAAAAAGCCAATACGTTGCTGGAGGTAAATGCCTCCCAGAAGGACAAAGACTTCATTATGGCTGTTAACTGGAAAAAAGCGGAGGAATATGTTAAGGCAGGCAAGGGCGTAAAAAAATCTGTAAAGTATGCACATAATAAATACGATGAAAGTACGCACAGCGCCAATTCAACCATCATGAATGAAGTGCTGATGCTTGACCCGAAAGATTGCCCGGATATGATCTACTTCATGCCCTGCCCCAAATCACCGCACGGATGTGATACGGACCCTACAGGTGAATATATTGTAGGCAGCGGTAAACTGGCAGCCACCATCCCTGTTTTTTCCTTTACCAAGATACAGGCCGCTATAGCAGCGAAGAATTATGACGGTGAATTCGATGGGATCCCTGTTTTAAAATACGAAGCAGTACTGCACGGAGAAGTGGTAAAACCGGGTCTCGGGCCCCTGCACACCGAATTTGACGGAAATGGTTTTGCTTATACTTCTTTCTTTGTATCATCCGAGATCGTAAAGTGGAATATCAAAGACCTGAAAGTTGTTGACCGTGTACCGACCTATTATTCTGTCGGTCACCTTAGTATACCCGGCGGTCCTACCAAAAAGCCGCATGGCAAATACATGATCGCCTATAACAAGATCACTAAGGACCGCTACCTGCCCACAGGACCTGAACTGGCACAAAGCGCACAGTTGTTTGATATCAGCGGTGAAAAAATGAAACTGCTGCTGGACTTCCCCACCATTGGTGAACCGCACTATGCAGAAGCGCTACCTGCTTCGCTGATCATGAAGAATTCAACCAA
The DNA here is from genome assembly GCA_031395125.1 of Chitinophagaceae bacterium. GTDB lineage: Bacteria > Bacteroidota > Bacteroidia > Chitinophagales > Chitinophagaceae > JJ008. The sequence goes on from JANNUI010000137.1 coordinate 5,123, forward strand.
GATCTATAAGATCGAAGAAAATAAGAATCCCTATGCTGCGTTGGGAGATAATTTTGCCAGGGTAGAACGCAAGGGAAATGAAATACATGTGTACATGACCTCCATCCGTTCGCACTTTACCCCTGATAATATTGAAGGAGTGAAACTCGGAGAGACCGTGTACTTCCATGTTACCAACCTGGAACAGGATTGGGATGTACCGCATGGTTTTGCGATCAAAGGCGCCAACAACGCAGAACTGCTGATTATGCCCGGCGAAACACAAACACTCAAATGGGTTCCTGAAAAAGTGGGTGTTTTCCCGATGTATTGCACCGACTTCTGTTCAGCCTTGCACCAGGAAATGCAGGGGTACATACGGGTAAGTCCTCCAGGGGCCAATGTACCGCTGACATTCAGTACCGGTAAAAAGGCGCCTGCAGCAACAGGGAAAAAAGATTCTTTGAAAACCAAATAAAAATTGCAGGGTGGCCTTCCGGGCTGCCCTGTTTCTTTCATTTTCATAGTTAAACTTAAGGTTATGAAAAAAATATTCAATATTGCACTCTTTGCATTGCTGCTGATCGCTGCAGGGTGCAGTAATAACAAAAAATCATCCGGGGAAGAAGCCGGAACAGATGTTACAACCAATACAGGCGGACAGGAAAATGTGCAGGATGATGTTTCGCAGAAAGATGTGGTGAAAGTGGCGGTGGCCTCCAAAGACCACACCACACTCGTGGCTGCAGTGAAACAGGCCGAGCTGGTTACTGCTTTGTCCAATGCAGGGCCGTTTACTGTGTTTGCCCCCACCAATGCCGCATTTGACAAATTGCCCGCCGGCACTGTTGACGGACTGATGAAAGATGAAAAAAAAGCTGACTTGCAGGATATACTTCAGTACCATGTAACCACTTCCTCCTTAAAAGCCGAATTCCTGACAGACGGAATGAAAATCGGGATGGTAAACGGTGGCAGCGTTACCGTAAGTGTAAAGGACGGGAAGATAATGCTGAATGGTTCCGCCACAATAGTTGCATCTGTACCTGCGTCCAACGGTATGGTTCATGTGATAGATGCCGTACTCCTGCCCCCGGCTAATAAATAGTTCATTTGTTGAGAGGTTTTCATTTTACATGTTTCCGGGGCCCAGTTGCCGCTGGAGTATCAAAGGACCCAATCATGAATAATAAACTGAGTGTGACATCCCGGATATTGGTGGCTTTTGCCTCGGGTGCGATGGTAGCCGTTTTCTTTCTTCCCGCCTGGCGCATTGATCTGTTTGCCCCGCAATATCCCGAGGGGCTGACGATGAATATCTGGATCAATGGATTAAGCGGCGATGTGGACGTTATCAACGGACTAAATCACTATATCGGCATGAAACATATCACTGTTGGAATGTTTCCTGAATTTAAATTCCTGCCTTTTGTAGTTGGCTTTTTCATGTTACTGGGCATGGCAGTTGCAATAACCGGCAACAGGAAATTTTTGCTGACCTACCTCGGATTGACAGTAATCGGCGGAGCGTTGGCCATGTATGATTTTTATAAATGGGGTTATGACTACGGCCACAACCTGGATCCCACTGCACCGATACAAATACAAGGCCTGTCTTATCAACCCCCCTTAATTGGTCATAAACGTTTATTGAATTTTGATGCCTATTCTTTTCCGGATGTGGGCGGATGGGTAGTAATAGCGGCAGCTGGTCTTGCGTTCGGAGTTTGGTTTGCAGAGTGGTACCGTCATCGCAAAGCCACAAAAAAAGCAAAAATATCTTCCTTTGCCCTTTACTCCTTTTTCTCAGTACTGCTCATTTCGGGCTGCAATCCCAAAACCGAACCTTTTGATTATGGAAAAGACAATTGCTATTTCTGCAAAATGGGAATTGTTGATCCAAAGTATGGCGGGGAGATAGTGACAAAGAAAAGCAAGGTTTATAAATTTGATGATGTGGCCTGCCTGGTCCGCTTTCTGCAATCCGGTGCATTAAAAGAAGAAGAAATTTCCCAAAAGGTCATTATCAACTTTGTCCGTAAGGACTCCCTTGGAGAAAAACAAAATGATTTCCTTGACGTAAACAAAGCCGTCTTTTGGGTAAACCCGCAGCTCAGAAGCCCGATGGGCAGCAACGCAGCAGCATTTTCATCGCAGCAGGCTGCGGAAAAGGCAAGCGCAGGAAAAGAGGGGCAGTTGATGAAATGGCAGGAATTGTACAGCAAGGTCAAATGAGGATCCCTTCGATCATACTATTTCTATTAATTTCTGTCATCGCAGCAGGCCGCACAATTATTGCCGGGCCGGGTCAGCGTGTTCGTTCCCTGAAGGAAGCCATCAAACTGGCAAAAGACAAAGACACTATCCTGCTCCTGGCAGGAACATACAAAGAAGGAAGCATCACCCTCACTAAATCGCTGACCATTATTGGTCAGCATGGCGTGGTGCTGGACGGGGAAAACAAATATGAGACATTGCTCATCAGCGGAAATAATATTTTAATTAAAGGGATCCAATTCCGTAATTCAGGTTATTCGGCCATGAATGATTTTGCCTCCGTCAAATTGGTGGATTGTTCCAATGTTACTATTGAGAACAATACCATTACCGGCGCCTACTTTGCCATTCATGTTTCCAACAGTTCCAAAGCCATCATCCGGAATAATACCATCAGCGGCACGCCAAAATCAGAGCAGCTTACCGGGAATGCCATTCACCTGTGGAAATCGGATCATGCACTCATTGAAGATAACCGGGTAACCGGCCACCGGGACGGGATCTATTTTGAATTCGTTACTAACTCCAGTATAAGAAATAACCGGAGCGAAAAAAATATTCGCTATGGCCTTCACTTTATGTTTTCGAATGATAATACCTACTTCAATAATACATTCCGTAACAACGGAGCAGGCGTGGCCGTGATGTATTCCAAAAAAGTGAGAATGGAGAACAATCATTTCGAACAGAACTGGGGGCCATCTGCCTATGGCATTCTTTTAAAAGATATTTCTGACAGCTACATCCTTCATAATACTTTCTTCAGGAATACAGTTGGCATACACCTGGAAGGAACGAGCCGTATAGAAATTGAAAAAAATATTTTCAGGGAAAACGGGTGGGCACTCAAAGTACAGGCCAGTTGCGAAGAGAATAACTTCCACCACAACAATTTCGCCGGCAATAGTTTTGACGTAAGTACCAATGGTTCAATTTCCCTGAATAAATTTTATAATAACTATTGGGACAAATATGAAGGATATGATATCAATAAGGACGGGATCGGCGATATTCCCTATCATCCTGTCAGCATGTACTCGATGATCGTAGAACAAAATCCCTATACCCTTATGCTGCTCAGGAGCTTTACAGTGCAATTGCTGGATAAAGCCGAGAAAGCCATTCCAGGTCTTACCCCGGAAAATTTAACAGATGAAAAACCAATGATGAAACAGCTAAGTTTATGATCCGCATTGAAGATATCAGCAAACGGTTTAAAAAGCTACAGGCACTCGACAACATTTCCGCTGACTTTGAGAAAGGCCAGGTGATCTCACTGATCGGCCCTAATAGCTCGGGAAAAACAACATTGATAAAATCAATACTGGGAATGGTGCGGCCCGACAGCGGAACGATCAGGGTGGACGGACAGTTGATAAACGGTGATCCGTTGTACAGGGAAAAGATCGGCTATATGCCGCAGATCGGCCGCTATCCGGATAATATGAAAGTGGGCCAGTTGTTTAAAATGCTGCAAAACATCCGCAATATTCCCGGCACACAAACAGACAGGATTCTGATCAATCAGTTTGACCTGGAAAAAATATTTGACAAGCCCATGCGTACATTAAGCGGAGGTACCCGGCAAAAGGTCAGCGCTGCGGTTGCATTTCTTTTTGGTCCGCCTGTCCTCATACTTGACGAACCAACAGCAGGTCTTGACCCGCTGGCATCGGAGATCTTAAAAGAAAAAATACTGGCTGAAAAGAAAAAGAACAAACTCATCCTTCTTACCTCGCATATCCTGAGTGACCTGGACGAACTGACAACCCATGT
>JANNUI010000627.1:0-2003 GCA_031395125.1 Chitinophagaceae bacterium
CGATCATTTCCAGTTTTCCATCAGCAAGTACCACATGTTCACCGGTAATGAGGTGATGCCACTCCCATGCCTGGCAACCTAAAAATGCAAGACCACCAACAATTGTCCATGCCATCCATTTCACCACACCTTTTTTATTTCCCTTATGACCTTCGTGTACAGCTAATACCATGGTAACAGAACTCACAATCAATATAAACGTCATCAAACTTACAAATGCCAATGGTAAATTTTTATGACCAAAACCAGGAAATGCATTGAACACTACGTTTGGATCGGGCCAAAAATTAGAACTAAACCGAATAGAACCATACGAAATAAGAAAAGCGCTGAATGTAAAAGCATCACTCATTAAAAAATACCACATCATGAGTTTTCCATACTCTACATTAAAAGGGCTCTTACCTCCGCTCCACCATTTTGTTTTATGTACTGTTGCAGTTGAAGACATAATATATAGTTATTTCAAAATTTTCATTTTACCTGTACTCCGAAGCTTCTTGTCCAACGTAGCTTTAGCGTAGTTGGATAGCGAAGGAGTATGTTACCAGTCCCGTATATACGGGATACTTTTTGTAATTCTATTCAGCATCGTAGCCCCGGTTTCACTCTTCACTCATTTGCAAATTTGCACATCATCACATTAACTCATTAATCTACTTTATCCAAAGAAAAAACACCAGCAAATAAATCCATAACAGATCTACAAAATGCCAATAAGTTGCAGCCACTTCCACCGGTACAGAGTTATACGATTTAGTTTTACCAAAAAATGCTTTTAAAAACATAACTAATAAAACAATAACACCGCCTGATACATGCACTGCATGCACGCCAAAAATTACATACAAAAATTGTCCGGCACCAGCACCCTTAAACTGAATGCCCTGATTCCATAATTGCTGAAACCCGATTATCTGTAACGCTACAAAAGCGGCTCCAAGTAATAATGTAACAGCAATCAGCAATCTGTACTGATTCATCTCCCGTTGCTTAAAAGATCTTAAAGCCATCTGAACTGTAATACTGCTAAGCAATATTATTCCTGTCGAAATCCAAAATACATTCGGGATTATAACTTCCTTCCACCCCGCCTGATTACTTTTTACGATGTATGCACTTGTTAGTCCTGCAAACATCATAACCATACTGCCTATTGCCACCCACATATTAAACTTGTGGGGATGTATTTTTTTTCTTTGTTGTGTATTTACAATATCCATTTAACTTTTTTTATTATACTTTGCTTATATATAATGCCAGCAAGATCACCGGTAAATACATATAGCTTCCAAACATTACTTTTCTTGCAGATGGTATGTCCAGGTTTTTATAGAGCATAACACATCTTCCTATCATAAAAACATTTGCAAGCACTATTAATACTAAACTTATCACTCCTGGCACATCGTTATAACTGCACAGACCTGTTATAAAAGGCAGCAATGTTGCTGGTAGCAGAAATAGCTGAAAAATAATTGCCTGTAGTGCTGTAAATTTTGTTGGTCCCAAATCACTCGGCAATAATTTAAACCCAGCCTTTTGATAATCCTTCCATGCCACCCAGCAGATAGCCCAAAAATGTGGGAACTGCCAGAGAAACTGAATGCCAAATAAAATCCATCCGCCCATTGTCAGTTCATTTTCACCAGCTACCCAACCTATCAAACAAGGAAAGGCTCCGGGAAATGCACCAACCAATACTGCAATTGAATTAATTTTTTTTAACGGCGTATAAATAAACGCATATAAAAAAAAACTAAACACCGCAATTCCTGCTGTTAGCCAGTTGAAAAAATATCCAAGTATAAACACACCAGCAATACCACAAACAACTCCAAATACATAAGCTTCTATTTGTGACATACGACCAGATGCTACCGGACGATTTTTTGTGCGACTCATCAAAGCATCCGTATCTTTTTCAACTGCCATATTTATGGCATTGGCTCCACCTGTTACCAAAAAACCACCTGCAAAGAGCAATAAGATAAATTTCCATT
>JANNUI010000066.1:0-3768 GCA_031395125.1 Chitinophagaceae bacterium
GGAACGGTAGTGATCACTGTTTGATCAAATTCTCTCTCCAATCTCTCTTGTATGATCTCCATGTGCAGCAATCCAAGGAAACCGCAACGAAAACCAAAACCAAGGGCCTGTGATGTTTCCAGTTCGTAGGTCAGTGAGGCATCATTCAGCTGCAGCTTGTCCATACAATCCCGGAGTTCTTCAAAGTCGTCCGTATCCACCGGGAAGATACCGGCGAATACCATCGGCTTCACTTCCTGGAAACCTTTGATGATCTCCTGTGTAGGATTGGCTGCCAGCGTAATCGTATCCCCCACTTTCACTTCCTTCGCATTCTTGATACCGGTTATCAGGTAGCCCACATCACCGCAGTTCACTTCAGTTTTCTCCGACATCTTCAGTTTCAGGATACCAACCTCATCGGCTGTATATTCCTGGTCGGTGGAAACAAATTTTACTTTATCCCCTTTTTTTATAGAACCATTTCTTACCCGGAAATAAACGATGATTCCACGAAAGCTATTGAACATACTGTCGAATATTAAAGCCTGCAACGGAGCGTCTGGTTTGCCTGTCGGAGCCGGAATCCTTTTTACAATAGCATCTAATATCGCCTCCACACCCACACCTGTACGGGCACTGGCATGCAGTATATCTTCTTTTTTACAACCAATCAGTTCAATCATCTGGTCTTCCACTTCCTCTATCATCGCACCATCCATATCAATTTTATTGATGATGGGGATGATCTCAAGGTCATTATCAATTGCCAGGTATAAATTGCTGATAGTCTGGGCCTGTATCCCCTGGGTGGCATCTACCAGCAGCAGGCAGCCCTCGCAGGCGGCCAGGGCCCGGCTCACTTCGTAACTGAAGTCCACATGGCCCGGGGTGTCGATCAGGTTCAGGATGTATTCAGTCTTATCCTTATGCTTATAGTTGATCTGGATTGCATGGCTTTTAATAGTAATACCCTTCTCCCGTTCCAGGTCCATATCGTCAAGCACCTGGTCCATCATATCCCGGTCGCTGATGGTGCCGGTGCTTTGCAGCAGCCGGTCGGCCAGGGTGGATTTGCCGTGGTCTATATGTGCGATGATGCAGAAATTGCGGATGTTCTTCATATACCCTATCCCCTAAAGGGGAATATTTTATGCGTTTTAAAGAGCGGCGAAGGTACGGAAAAGGGGCCAGCCCAAAGGGATCATATTTGATTTGCTTATCACAGTTTTTCCCGAAGATCTGTAGATTTGAAATTGAATTTATTTTAAAAAAGCCATGTCAACCCAAAACAACGATTTCTCAAAACTTGAATACGAAGGATGGCAGCGGGTAGCCAGCAAGTATCTTGATAATTGGGCCAATCTTACTCAGCAGTTTATCGACCCTCTGCTCAATGCTGCCGGTGTAAATAAAGAGATGAAAGTATTGGATGTGGCATGCGGTCCCGGTATTGTTTCCAAAAAAATCTATGAAAGAGAGGCATTACCTGTTGGAATTGACTTTTCTCCTGAAATGATCAAACTGGCAAAATTGCTCTATCCCTATATTGAATTTTACGAAGGAGATGCCCAGGAACTTCAGTTCGGGGATGCATCATTTGATGCAGTGATAATGAACTTTGGTATGCTGCATATACCACAGCCGCTACAAGCAATGAAAGAAGCCAGTCGTGTACTACGAAAAAAAGGGAAGTTTGCATTTACCGTTTGGGCAAGTGCTGCCAGGAGTCCTGCTTCCAAAGTAATGAATGATGCCAGGGAAAGGTATGCTGATATGAATGTTCCTATGCCGGTTGCCCCGCCTTACGATTATTTTGAAAATACGGAAACCTGCAGCATTTTTTTAAACCAGGCGGGTTTTGATTCCCAAAGCCTGCATTATGAAACCAGGCTTGTCAACTGGTTGGTTCCTTCTGCAGGTTTTTTATTCGATGCAGAATTAAATGCGGGTGTCAGGAATGCTGCGTTTCTTCGGCAGCAATCAGCAGAAGCTCTTCAGAATATTAAATCAGCTGTTGAGCAGGGGATGGAACAGTTTAAAGTTAAAGAAGGATATAATTTGCCATTTGCTGGCTGCATCATTGCCGGAGAAAAGAAATGAACAGTTTGTTTTCTTTCCAGCAATCCTCTTTTTCCAGCCGGATCTCCGCAGAGCTAGCCCCGCTTTGCGGGGGACCCGGTGCCTTTCAAAAGAAGCAGTAACTTCCCTTTCTGCTTTTTTCACCCATGCCCGACCCAGATTTGATAAAAGACCACTACTCCTCTTTGCCGGATGAAAAGCTATTGCAACTGGCAGAAGAAGAAATGCGGGACCTCACTCCTGAGGCGCTGACTTTGCTAAAGCAGGAATTCAGGGCAAGAGGATTAAGTATGTCGGTGTTCGATCCCAAAGAAGAAAGCCAGCCGGACGAGGAGCCCAAAGCCATAGAAGGCTCATACAGTTCAACGAACAATGCTGACAATGCTATGATGGGCCTCTCCTACCAGGAAATGATGTACCCCACCAGGGAAGAAAGCACGGAAGAAAAGAAAGAGATAAAGTACTCAGCAGAAGAACTGGAAATACTGATCCAAAAGTCAACCGGGTCCATGTATAAGAACGGATGGATAATGGCCATCGGTTTAGCCGTCACAATTTTTACTTTCCTGGCCGTATCGGAAAAAGGGGGCAGTTATGTGGTGGCATGGGGCGCCATACTGTTTGGCGGTATCGGGTTATTCAGGGCGATGGAGGCAAAAAATAAGTACCGGGCTGCATTAAAAGAATTAGTTGATAAAAAAGAGTATTAAAACTTTCTGTGGCGAAAACAATGAATGAGACCGGCCTCCGCGGCATCTGTTCTTTTTGGTATCCCGCCGTTTCAGGGCTTGTCTTATACTATTAAGTCAAAAAACACCGGGCTGCACCCGGTGTTTGGATGATGACCGCCCTTTCAGGGCTTTGCGCCGTTGTTGGTGTTCTCTTCCACCAACAACACAAATTGAAATGGCTTTCAACCAAGCTGTTGGTGAACCCGGCGCAACAATTCAGGAACATCATCAACAGAGACGTAAAAAATAGAAATATTCCCTTGCAGCAACGGAACGAAATATGCAAAAGCAATTGTAAAACCACTGCCGTTCCGGATACTTGTATAAAGAATTGGCTAACTTTAAAACAAATTACATACTATGCCTGCAACTAAGCCTCTCTTAAAGGTGTTTATGCCTGTGGTTTTCTTACTACTCCTGTCCGGCTTTGTGGCTTTCCGTTCCGGAGCATTTGACAGGTATCTTGATTCAACAGGTAAAAATGCAGCCAGCAGCCTCAGCTATGTAAGCGATACAAGCGGTAAACCGCCGGTGGATACCACAAAGCCAAGAACTATTATGTCCAGTTCCAAATCCATGATATTGATTGATGATAAATCAAAAACAAAACCTGTCCTGGCTGACAGTACCCCAAAGACAGCCAAAAAGGATACATTAATAGCCCCGGCAGATTCTACTAAACCCACAATTTTTTATGGTTCCAAATCAGGGGGCATAGTGCGACCGGCAGATATCGAAAAGATTAAAGTGAAAAAGAAAAACAAGAAACCGGCTAATGATAATCAGTAACCTGACTAACCTGTTATGAATTTTTACAGCATCGTTGCCGCCACTGGTTTCAGCATCCTCTTTCTGCTGTTGGTTTTTGTGCCGATGGAGAAAATATTTCCCGCCAAAGCCCGGCAGAGAATATTCCGGCCGCACTGGTTTACCGACCTCTGCTTTTTTCTCGGCCAGTATTTGTTATGGGGTGGCC
>JANNUI010000097.1:0-1930 GCA_031395125.1 Chitinophagaceae bacterium
CTTCTTCCGAAACCATCCGAGCCGTCGCTGTCCAGCGACACCTACTGGGATTCGATCTGGGAGACGCTGACCTCGATCGTCCGCATTCGCAATATCGGCGAAACCGACTGGGCCGGGCTCGCGGAGAAATGCGCCGCCTTCGCCGCCAGCGGCGATCTGGCCCAGGCCATCAGTCTGATCGATGCGGCGGAAGGAACCAAGCCCGTGCCCTTGAGCCAGTGGCGCGACCGCGCCGGCCAGCGCCTCAATCTGGAAGCAGCCCTCGAACAGGCCTCGGACGCCATCCTCCGGCAGATCACGGCCTTGGGCGGCGGCAAATGATCCGGCTGTTCTGGCGCTTCGGCCTTGTCGTTGTGGCGGCGGCGATTTTCGCCTGGATCGCCGACCGCCCAGGTACCGTCACCATCCGCTGGCTCGGCCGCGAGATCGAAACCTCGTTCGTCGCCGCCGTGGCTTTCGCCTTTGTTCTGGTGATCTTCATCTGGTTCATCTGGAGCCTGTTCCGCCGGCTGTGGCGGAGCCCCCAGGCAGTGGGCCAGTACTGGCGTTTCCGCAAGAACCGCAGGGGTTATGAATCCCTGTCGAAAGGCATCGTGGCGGCGGGCGCCGGGGATGCGGTGGCGGCGGCGAGACATGCAGCGATTGCCGGCAACGCGCTGGCCGACGAACCCCTGGTCAACGTGCTGGCCGCGCAGGCAGCCCAGCTCAAAGGCGACCACCACTCGGTCAAGCGCATTTTCGAGGCGATGACCAAGTCGCCGGAAACCGAGGCGCTGGGCCGCCGGGGCCTGTTCGCCGAGGCGCGCCTCGCCGGCGACATGGTGGCGGCGCGAGCCCATGCCGAACGCGCCCTCGCCATCAATCCGCGCCTGGCCTGGGCGTCCACCGCCATGCTGCAGTTGCAGTCGCAGGGCAAGAACTGGGCGGCGGCGGCGGCAACGCTGGCCCAGCAATCGAAGTCGGGCCTGCTGCCCGCGGCCGAGGCCGCCCGGAAGCAGGCGGCCATGCTGGCGGCGGAGGCGCTGGCACTGGAAGAGAAGAACCCCTCAGCGGCCCTGAACGCCGCTCTTCGCGCCCATAAGCTCGATCCTTCGCTTGTTCCCCCGGCCCTGGTGGCGGCGCGCATCCACATCGCGCAAGGCTGGCCACGCAAGGCGGCGAAAATCCTGAAAGAGACCTGGTCCAGGTCGCCGCATCCCGATCTGGCCAGCGTCTATGCCCACGCAAAGCCGGGCGAAGGCCCGGAAGCCCGGTTCGAACGCCTGCGCGATCTCGTCAAGGACGGCAGTTCGGGAGTTGAGGGCGCATACGCAGTGGCCCGCGCCGCGGCTCAGGCCCAGCGATGGGACGTGGCCCGCAAATCGCTCGAGCCGCATATCGAGAACCAGCCTCAGGCGAGGCTCTGTGTCCTCATGTCGGAAATCGAGGAGGCGCAAGGCGACAAGGGCCGCGCCCGCGAATGGCTGGCGCGTGCCGTCAGGGCGCCGCGCGATCCGATCTGGGTGTCGGACGGCGTGGCGAGCCCGCGCTGGACGCCGGTATCTCCCGTTTCAGGCGAAATCGTGCCGTGCGAATGGAAAGCGCCATTCGAGATGCCGGAGGTGACGTCACCCGGACCCGTCGAAACACCGGGCCTGCAACCGTTGCCCCGCAAGATCGAGAAGCCGAGGATCGTCCAGCAAATTCGCCCTCCCGACGATCCTGGCCTGGCGGAGGACCTGGGCACGCCGGAAACCGCAGCCCGCAAGACACTCGCCGCCGACAGTTGAATCGTGAGGAAAAACCGTCTAACGCTGCACCACCCAGCGGGCCGCTTTAGCTCAGCCGGTAGAGCACCGCATTCGTAATGCGGGGGTCGCGTGTTCGAGTCACGCAAGCGGCACCATTTCCCAATTCTCCAGCATCGGCTAATGTGACGCTGCGTCGAGCG
>JANNUI010000101.1:0-4854 GCA_031395125.1 Chitinophagaceae bacterium
CGTATAAAAGAAAGTATATCTCAATTGTGGACCGGAAGGAAGCGATAAAAACGGCGATCAGTATGGCGAAGCCGGAAGATATTATCCTGGTTGCCGGAAAAGGACATGAGAAGTACCAGGAGATAAAAGGAGTGAAGAATCATTTTGACGATAAAGAAGTGGTAAATGAAATATTTAAAATATTAGACAGGTAGGCAAAGCAATAAGACGAGTAGAAAAAATATGAACTAAACCAGAATCCCCGTCCGAACGGGTCATCCGGACGGGCAGCAACAAGAAACCAGAATGCTGTATCATTTATTTGAATGGTTTGATAAGCAGGAGATCAACTTTCCGGGAAGTGAGTTGTACAAATTTTCCACGTTCAGGGTGTTGCTGGCAGTGTTGCTTTCCTTGTTCATCACAACATTCTATGGCAAAAAGCTGATCAGGTTCTTACAAAAAAAGCAGATCGGTGAGAGTATCCGGGATGAAGGCCTGGCGGGGCAGGAAAACAAGAAGGGTACCCCGACTATGGGAGGTATCATTATCATTCTTGCGATTGTGATACCAACTCTGTTGCTGGCGGACCTTACAAAGATTTATGTGCAGGTAATGCTGATCAGCGCTGTGTGGATGGGAGTGATCGGCTTTATTGATGATTACCTGAAACTGAGGGGAAAGAAGCTGGCGAGGCAAAGAGGTGAGGAATATAAGAAGACAGGGAAAGATGGCCTGGCAGGGTGGTTCAAAATACTCGGACAGGTTGGATTGGGGATATTGGTTGGCGCTACTCTTTATTTCAACAGCGAGGTGAAAATATGGAGGGAGTATGTGGGAACAAACCCAACAGCGGATTCTACAGTTTTTGGAAAACAGATAAATGGCAAGACGAGATATTTCACAGAGACCAAGACGCCGGTGACAACCATACCTTTTGTGAAAAACCATGAGTTCAATTATTCAAAACTGTTACCGGCAGCGTGGAGGGATTATACCTGGGTTCTTTACATATTGATAGTGATTTTTATTATCACGGCTGTTTCGAATGGATCTAACCTGACAGATGGACTGGACGGGCTGGCTACCGGAACATCGGCTATCATCGGGGTATTGCTTGGCATATTCGCTTATGCCAGCGGCAACCTGGTCTTTGCTGATTATCTCAACATCATGTACATACCCGGTTTAAGCGAGTTGTCCATTTTCATTGCGGCTATGATCGGGGCCTGTATTGGTTTCTTGTGGTATAATTCTTATCCGGCGCAGATTTTTATGGGTGATACCGGAAGCCTGACATTGGGCGGGATCATTGCAGCACTGGCGATAATAGTGCATAAGGAATTGCTGATACCTATTTTCTGCGGGGTGTTTTTTGCAGAAACGGTGAGTGTGATGATGCAGGTGGGCTATTTCAAATACAGCAAAAGAAAGTATGGTGAGGGGCGGAGGGTGTTTTTAAAAGCGCCGCTGCACCATCACTACCAGGTGAAGGGTTTCCATGAAGTGAAGATCGTAAACCGTTTTTGGATAGTGACGGTCTTGCTGGTGGTGCTGAGTATTGTGACGCTTAAATTAAGATAGAGTTGAAAGGAAAAGATACAGAAGACGAGTAAAGATCTGCAGATGATGTGTTAGTACTGAAGTTGAGTAAAGATATTAAGCCCGGCCTCTCCGCCAGCTGGCGGAAGAGGGAATGAGGGTGAGGTGCTTACTGAAAAACCCAAAATCCAAACCCGGTTGAAGACTGTTCCAATAACTATGGCTTTTGAATAACCGAATTGTGGTGCAGTTGTATTGAAAACTAATGCTTGTGAAGAACCAAATTCCGTACACTGTGAGAATGCTGAGCCAGAGTTGATGCCGTTGAGCAGAATTGTTTAGCTGGGGTGTCAGCTTAAAAGTTGAAAAAAGTTATGCAGCCCGGCCTCCCTCTCTGAAGCCTGCCTGCCGGCAGACAGGGAGAGGGAATGAGGGTGAGGTTTATGGGTAAAAGGATTGTCATATTGGGAGGCGGCGAAAGTGGTGTGGGCGCTGCGCTGCTGGCAAAGCAACAGGGCTATGAAGTATTTGTTTCTGACGGAAGTTCTTTGAAGGAAGAGTATCGTAACGAACTGCTGGAGGCAGGAATTGCTTTTGAAGAGGGCCGGCACACGGAGTCAATGATACTGGATGCAGACGAAGTGATGAAAAGCCCGGGTATTCCTGAAAAAGCAGCGATCATGAAAAAGATCAGGATGAAGGGGATTCCCATCATCAGCGAAGTGGAACTGGCCTACCGGTATAAAGGCAACAGCAGGATCATTGCCATCACCGGCAGCAACGGGAAAACCACCACTACAGCACTGACTTATCACATCTGCAGGGAGGCGGGTTTGGATTGTGCCATGGTGGGAAATATCGGCGATTCCTTTGCCAGGCAGGTGGCCATCCAGCCAAAAGCTCTGTATGTAGTGGAGGTAAGCAGCTTTCAGTTGGATGATATCAGGACGTTCAGGCCGGACATAGCAATACTGACGAACATTACAGAAGATCACCTGGACCGTTACGATTACCAATTCGAGAATTATATACGCAGCAAATTCCGTATCACGATGAACCAGCAGGAAGATGACCATTTCATTTACTGCGCCGATGATGAAGTAACTATGAAATACCTGAACAAATTCAATATTCATTCAAACCAACTGCCAATTAGTATGAAAAGAGAACTACCCAACGGAGCTTTTATCAAGGACGGGGATATGTATGTAAGAACCGGACAGGATTTTACCAGTATGAGTGTGTTCGACTTTGCCCTGAAAGGAAAACATAACCATTACAATACTATGGCCGCCTGTGTTGCAGCTGCCACCCTGGACATCCGCAAGGAAAAGATCAGGGAAGCGGTACAAAATTTCCAGAGCCTGGAACACCGGATGGAACATGTAGCCACGGTGAGAGGCATTGAGTTTATTAATGACAGCAAGGCAACTAATGTGAACTCGGCCTGGTATGCGCTGGAAAGTATGACAAAGCCAACAGTGCTCATCCTGGGTGGGGTAGACAAGGGTAATGATTATACACTGCTGGAAGAACTGGTAAAGGAGAAAGTGAGGGCCATTATATGTCTCGGAAAAAATAACAGCAAAATTCATGAAGCATTTGGCAGCATGATCAGCAACATCATGGATACGGGAAGTGCAGTGGATGCAGTGCAGGCGGCGTTTCATTTCGCCAGCAAGGGTGATGTGGTGCTCCTGAGCCCGGCCTGTGCCAGTTTTGACCTGTTTAAAAATTATGAAGACAGGGGTAACCAGTTTAAAAAAGCAGTCAAAGAATTATAATGGATGCAGTAAGAGACATAAGAACAAATGACTGGAAGAACGCCTTTAACGCCAATAACCTTCTGAGTAAAACAAGAGGGGATAAAGTGATATGGGCATTGGTGGTGTTGCTGGCATTGGTGTCCCTGCTGGCCGTTTACAGTGCCACCGGTTCACTGGCCTGGAAAAATTACCGGGGCAATACGGAGATATACCTATTCAAGCAAATTGCCTTCATCCTTGCAGGCATCATGGTCATTTATTTTGCTCACCTGGTCAATTATACCTTCTATTCAAAAGCAGCAAAGATTGTGTTCCTGCTCTCACTGCCATTGCTTGTTTATACTTTGTTTTTTGGAGTAAACATGAACGAAGGAAGCAGGTGGATAAGGCTACCATTGATCAATATGACTATGCAGACCTCCGACCTTGCCCGTCTTGCATTGTTCATGTATCTCGCCAGGCTGCTGAGTAAAAAACAGGATGTGATCAAAGATCTCAGAAAAGGTTTCCTGCCGGTCATCATACCGGTTGCCGTCACCTGTACGCTGATAGCCCCGGCCAATCTTTCTACGGCATTATTACTGGGAGCCAGTTGCCTGATGCTGTTGTTCATAGGCCGGGTGAATACAAAGCATATTTTGATGACGATCGGCATCGCACTGGTACCGCTGCTGTTCCTGGTGGCAGCGGCTGTTATCCGCCATGGTAAAACAAAGAGTGAAGATGCTGTGCTGAAAAGACCTTCTTCCACATTGACCGGCCGTGTAGATACCTGGATCGGCAGGGTGGAAAGTTTTATCTACGGAAGTAAGGACGATGCAGATAATGATGCTTACCAGGTGAACCAGGCAAAGATTGCCATTTCAAAAGGTGGTGTGTTTGGAGTGGGCCCGGGTAACAGCACCACAAGAGACTATTTACCGCAGGCTTATAATGATTTCATTTATGCTATCATCATCGAGGAATATGGGTTGGTGGGCGGTGCATTTATCATGTTCATCTATCTGGTGTTTTTGTACCGCTGTATCCGGATCTATAAACGTTGCCCTTATGCCTTCGGGGCTTTTCTTGCATTGGGGTTGAGTTTTACCCTTGCGATACAGGCTGTGGCCAATATGGCCGTGACGGTGAATTTATTCCCGGTAACCGGAGTAACGCTGCCCTTGGTGAGTATGGGAGGAACCAGTTTCATCTTCACCTGCCTGTCAATAGGTATAATATTAAGTGTGGCGAGGAATGCAGAACAACTGGAAGGCAGGAATATAATGGGGAAAGAGGCTGCCAATAATCAATAATTATTAATTAATAATTATTGATTATTCACTGCAGCATATAAATGGCAGATGAGCAAACGGATAATAATAGCAGGTGGAGGGACGGGTGGACACATTTTCCCGGCAATAGCCATTGCCAATGCGCTGAAAAAAGTGGACAGAAGTGTTGAAATATTGTTTGTGGGTGCCAGGGGAAGGATGGAAATGGAAAAAGTACCGCAGGCCGGGTATACAATTGAAGGATTAGATATAGCAGGTCTCAACAGGAGTTCTTTGATAAAAAATATTGGTTT
>JANNUI010000150.1:0-4733 GCA_031395125.1 Chitinophagaceae bacterium
GATTTTATCATGAAGGTACCGGTACTGGGCATCTGCTATGGCGCCCAGCTGACCGCTAAACGCTTTGGCGGTGTAGTGGCCAAAAGCAACAAAAGGGAATATGGCCGGGCCATCCTGCAAAGAAAAAAAGAAGATGTATTATTTAATACGGTATCGCAGGAGTCGCAGGTATGGATGAGCCATGCGGATACCATACTGCAAATGCCTGCAGGTTTTGAATTATTAGCCACTACAGAAAGCATACCTGTAGCCGCCTTTAAGAAGTCTTCGAATGGGACTCCCGACTCCCGACTCCCGACTCCCGACTTCCCTCTCTACGGGGTACAATTCCATCCGGAAGTATACCACTCCAAAGATGGAAAAAAAGTATTGAACAACTTTTTAGTCGGTATATGCGGTTGTTCGCAGGACTGGACACCAGCCCATTTTATTACGGATACCGTTGAAGGCCTGAAAAAGCAGATCGGTGACCGCAAAGTCATCATGGCGCTGAGTGGTGGGGTGGACTCCACGGTTGCTGCCACCCTGATCCATAAAGCCATCGGCAAAAACCTGTATGGCATTTTTGTTGACAATGGGGTACTGCGTAAAGATGAATTTCAAAATGTGCTGGATACTTATGCCAGGCTGGGATTGAATGTTAAAGGCATTGATGCCAGGGAACATTTTTATACCAGACTGGCGGGCAAAACCGATCCGGAGGAAAAAAGGAAAATCATCGGCAGCATGTTCATTGATGTATTCCAGGAAGAATCCAAAAAGATAGCAGGCGTTGAACTGCTGGGACAGGGCACCATTTATCCTGATGTGATCGAGAGTATTTCCGTTCATGGCCCGTCTGTAACCATTAAATCACATCACAATGTCGGTGGATTGCCGGATCATCTGCATCTTGAACTGGTGGAACCGTTGCGTTCCTTGTTCAAAGACGAAGTAAGGAAAGTAGGAAGGGAGCTCGGCATTCCTGCAGAAATGATTGACCGCCACCCTTTCCCGGGGCCTGGTTTGGCTATCCGTATTTTGGGGGAGATCACAGAGGAAAAGGTACAGTTATTGCAACAAGCAGACCACCTGTATATCAAAGCCCTAAAGGATAACAATTTATATGCAACGGTTTGGCAGGCTGGCGCTATCTTACTGCCTGTAAAAAGTGTGGGGGTGATGGGTGATGAAAGGACCTATGAATACACTGTAGTGTTAAGAGCCGTAACAAGTGTGGATGGAATGACCGCAGACTGGGCTCACCTGCCGTATGATTTCCTGGCTGATGTTTCCAACGAGATCATCAACAATGTGAGGGGAATTAACCGGGTGGTATATGATATCAGCAGCAAGCCCCCGGCTACAATTGAGTGGGAATAATAGGTGAATGGTCAGTAGTGATCCCGATAGCTATCGGGAGTGAATTGATGATTTCTGAATAAGTGAATTAATTTTATATGAAAAAAGGCTTTTTAGTTTTACTGGTACTTATTTTAACGATTCACTTCTCGCAGGCACAAGATGCTGTTCCCAAATACAAGATCGCCATTTTTGCACCGTTATATCTTGACTCTGCTTTTGATGCAAATGATGAATACAGGTATGCCAAAAATGTTTTTCCAAAATACATTAACCCGGGCCTGGAACTGTACGAAGGTGTACAACTGGCCCTTGACTCACTGAACATTGAAAAAGTCCCGCTGGAAGTTTTTGTATTTGATACCCGGTCGATCAAAGAAACCCTGCCGGAACAGTTGGAAAGGGCGGAAATGGACAGCGTATCCTTTATCATCGCCCATTGTACTTCGTCAGAAATAAAACTTTTTGCAGATGCCGGGCTGAAACGGAATATACCTGTCATAAATGTAAATATGCCCAATGACGGTGGCGTTACCGGCAATCCATTTTATGTCATACTCAATCCCACCCTCCGGACACAATGCGAAGGCATTTACCGTCATTTGCAGAAATTTTACTCCCTCAACCCCGTTGTTGTGTTCCGCAAGAAAGGACTACTGGAAGACAGAATAAAAATGTACCTCGATGATTTCAGCAAGAGCACCATGGCTGTTCCGCTAAAATTCAGATATGTGGAACTTCTAGACAGCTTCACTGTCAACCAGCTCCGACCCTACCTCGACACTATCAATCAAACGCTGTGTCTTGCCGGCAGCCTGGATGAAAATTTTGGAAAAAGACTGGTACAGCAGCTCGCCCTGTTAAAAAAACAAAATTACGAGTCATCGGTAATGGGTATGCCCACCTGGGACAATATCAAAGAATTCGCTAAACCGGAATACAAAGGCATCGAAATAATCTACAGCACCCCCTTTTACAATGCCAAGGTGGATAAAGTAAGCCAGGGCATCACTACGTACTTCAAAGAGATCATGTTTGCCCGGCCCAGTGATATGGTCTTCAGGGGCTATGAAGTGACCTGGAAGTATACCAAACTGCTGATGCAGTATAAAAATGATTTTGCATCCAATATCAGCAACAAACAAAACAAAGTTTTCACTGACTACGACATTCAGCCGGTGCTGAACAAGCAAACCATGACGCTGGATTATTTTGAAAACAAGAAATTATACTTTCTCCGGTGGCAGGATGGAGTGCTGAAAGCCGTCTATTGATTTGGCGTAACTTCATTTTTCATTTTGTTCAGTGGAAGTACAGCACACCAGGGGGTTCATTATTATCAGCAACTGGCTTGAAGCAAAAGGTTTTAGGCCTTTTTTATTCCAGCATCAGGCATGGCAGCATATTGCCAACGGCGAAAGCGGGCTGGTGAATGCCCCCACCGGTTGCGGCAAAACATTCTCTGTTTTTCTCGGCGCCCTGATCAATTTCATTAACCAGCACCCGGATGATTATAAAAAAATCAAAAACTCCGGGCTCCGGTTATTATGGATAACACCGCTCAGGGCATTGGCAAAGGATATTGGCCGTGCTATGGAAGAAGTGGTGGAAGAACTGGGTATGACATGGAAAATTGGTATCCGGAATGGTGATACCGGTACCGCTGAAAGGGCCAGCCAGAAAAAGCAAATGCCCGAAGTGCTGCTCATCACCCCCGAAAGTCTTCACCTGTTGCTGGCACAAAAGGGTTATCCTGACATTTTCCGATCGCTGAAAATTATTGCCGTGGATGAGTGGCATGAGTTATTGGGAAGTAAACGAGGCGTGCAGGTGGAACTGGCGGTTTCGAGAATAGTCAATTGTCAATGGGCAACAGGCAAAACGAAACCCTCTGTTTGGGGCATTTCTGCAACAATAGGAAATCTCGAAGAAGCAAAAAAAGTTCTGTTGAGTCCTTTGGCAAAATTCATAAAATCGGAGACATCAAAAGTCTCCCCCTTGAGGGGAGATTTAGAGGGGGCTGGCGTAATCGTAAAAGCAAATCTTCAGAAGCAAATAATAGTTGAGTCTATTTTCCCCGATGAAATAGAAAAATATCCCTGGGCCGGTCATCTTGGTATCAAACTGGCCCATAAGATCATTCCTATTATTCAGCAAAGCCAAACAACACTCATCTTCATCAACACAAGGGGGATGAGTGAGACATGGTACCAGACCTTATTGAATGTATGTCCTGAGTTGGCCGGCTCGATTGCCCTGCACCACGGCTCTATCGACAGGGAACTGAGAACATGGATCGAAGATTGCCTGCACACAGGCAGCCTGAAAGCGGTGGTGTGCACCGCCAGCCTGGACCTTGGTGTTGATTTTCGCCCGGTGGAAACAGTCATACAGGTTGGATCACCCAAGGGGGTTGCTAGATTCTTACAAAGAGCCGGCCGCAGTGGTCATAGTCCTGATGCAGTGAGTAAGATCTGGTTTCTGCCCACCCATTCGCTGGAGCTGATGGAAGCAGCCGCCCTGAAGGCGGCTATGGCTGAAAACCTGGTTGAAAGCCGTGTGCCCATGCTGCTTTGCTATGATGTGCTGCTGCAATACCTGAACACTATTGCTATATCAGAAGGTTTTTATCCTGATAAACTATTCCGCGAAGTAACTTCAACCTACTGCTACAAAGACCTGAGGGAAGATGAATGGCGCCAGATCCTTTACTTTATTACCGAAGGTGGCAAGGCATTGGGTCAGTACGATGATTTTAAAAAGGTAGAAGTGGAAAATGGTTTGTATAAAATAAACAGCCGGAAAGTGGCCATGCGGCACCGCCTGCACATTGGTACCATTGTAAGTGATGCAATGATAAAGGTAAAATTCTTATCCGGAGGCTATGTAGGTGTTATTGAAGAATACTTTATTTCAAGGTTAGACCCGGGTGATGTATTCACCCTGGCGGGAAGGAATCTCGGGTTTGTGATGATAAAGGATATGACAGCATTGGTCCGTAAGTCAGAAAAGAAAAAATCAATTGTACCAAGCTGGACGGGTGGCCGGATGCCGCTGAGTGCCAATCTGGGAAAGAAACTAAGGGAACAATTGGCAATCAGCAACCGGCAATCAGCAACCGACATTGCTTTATCGTCAAAAGAGCTGGTGGCTTTAAAGCCCCTGCTTGATCTGCAAGAACAGCTTTCTCATGTGCCAAAAGAAAATGAGTTGTTGATCGAGCATATTGAAACCAAAGACGGTTTTCATTTGTTTGTTTACCCCTTTGTGGGACGGCTGGTGCATGAAGCCATGGCGGCCATCCTCGCCAGCCGCATCAGCCGCATCAGGCCCATCACTTTTTCGTTTGCCATGAATGATTATGGTTTTGAACTCCTCAGCGACCAGCCCAT
>JANNUI010000195.1:0-6376 GCA_031395125.1 Chitinophagaceae bacterium
GCCGCCAAACACACCGATATACATCAGGGTTTTCGGGTCGCCACCTTTGTAAAACTGTGTCCATGCCAGCAGGGTAGAACCCATCATCAGCATGATCAGCACACCGAACTTGTTCATCGTCCCTTTCATGGTCATTTCTTCACCGGTGCTGATGCCTTCTAAAACAGTTCCCTGGAATCTTTTTTCCTGAAATACAGGATTGCTTGATTTGAACAATGCCATAGTTGTATTTTTTCTAAAGGTAAATAGTTTCCGGGTAAATAAAAACACAAGAACCGAAGAAACAAGAACCCCCAAAAGCACCAAATCACAAAAAAACCCAAAATTGCAAATTAGAAAACGTTTGATTTTTGAATTTCTAATTTATTTGGAACTTGTTTCTTGGGTTCTTGGTTCTTTCCCCCTCAATAGTGCCATCTTACAAATGCTTCCATGGCAGCATAGTGGGTCAGCCCCAGGTCGGCATACAGGTTGGCCGTGGCGGCGTTCCGCTCTTCGGCCCGTTGCCAGAATTCCCTTGAATCACTTCCCTGGAAGGGAACCATGTCTTTTTGTGACTGGTGGATGAAGATGCCAAAGCGTTTTTTGAGCACCTGGTCGGGGCTCATGGGGATGGCCATTTCAATTTCTTCAATATTCCATTCCTCCCAGGCGCCTTTGTAGATCCAGAGCCAGCAGTCATTCACCCATTCATAATTTACAGAACCCTGTGCTTCCTGTTTGATCCTCTTAAATGCTTCAACCACCACATTGAAGCAAACGATATGGGTGCCATGCGGATCGGCAAAATCCCCGGCGCAGTAAACCTGTTGCGGTTGTACCTGCCGCAACAATTCCATCGTAACCCTCACATCTTTTTCACTCATCGGTTTTTTCTCGATGGAGCCTGTTTCATAGAAAGGCAGGTTCTGGAAATGGATGTTTTTTTCTTTAACGCCCACATAACGGCAGGTTGCCCTGGCTTCGCAGCGGCGGATGAGTCCTTTAATGGAACGGATGACCGGGGTATCCACCTGGTTGGATCTCTTCCTTGCGAGGAATTTCCTGGCATCGGCCAATATCTTCCCGGATTTTTTGGTGTCGATCCCCGCAATTTCTTCAAAGCCCACGGCGAAATCGAGGAAGCGGGTCACAAATTCATCCGTCACGGCAATATTGCCACTGGTCTGGTAGGCCACATGCACATCATGCCCCTGGTCATGCAGCCGCTGAAAAGTGCCTCCCATGCTGATGATATCATCATCGGGATGAGGGGAGAAGATGATCACTTTTTTGGGATGCGGCGCCGGGCGTTCCGGGTGACCGGGAATAACGGAATTTGGTTTGCCACCTGGCCAGCCGGTGATCGAATCCCGCAACATATAATACA
The DNA here is from genome assembly GCA_031395125.1 of Chitinophagaceae bacterium. GTDB lineage: Bacteria > Bacteroidota > Bacteroidia > Chitinophagales > Chitinophagaceae > JJ008. The sequence continues at coordinate 1,370 of JANNUI010000195.1, forward strand.
CCTGCAGGTTTATTTCATAGGCATCGCCTTTTTCCACCAGCAGGTCGCTGAGGCCATATTCGTTGTAATCGGAGTTCGTCAGGCTAAGCACCGGTTTTTTCAATTTCAGCGCCATGTTCACAACGGCTTTTTTGATCATCTTCGGTGTCCAGTCACAGTCGCCGGTAAGCCAGGGCGATTTATTTCTTGTCAGTTCGGATGCGGCCGTTTCATCCACAACGAAGGTTACATCATCATGATTTTGCAGCAACGATGCGGGCACATGTTCATTATCATCGTCTTCCACTGCTTTTTTGATAACAGTCGCTTTGGCGCTTCCCCATGACATCAGGATTATTTTCTTTGATTTCAGGATGGTACTGATGCCCATGGTGATGGCCAGCCTGGGCACCTGCGAAATATTGGCAAACTCGTATGCATTGGCGATACGGGTGCTGTTGTCCAGTGTGATCAATCTTGTTTTAGAATAAATGCCCGATCCCGGCTCATTGAAACCGATATGGCCATTGTTACCGATGCCGAGTACCTGGAGGCCAATCCCGCCTGCCTCTTTGATCATCTTTTCATACTGGCGGCAATGCTCCTTGATGTCTTCTTTTTTTATTTCCCCGTTGGGGATATGGATGTTTTTCGGGTTGATATCAATATGATCGAAGAGGTTGGTCCGCATGAAGCGGTTATAGCTCTGCAAAGCATTGTTGTCGATCGGGTAGTATTCATCGAGATTGAACGTGATGACGTTTTTGAAACTCAGTTTTTCTTCCCGGTGCATCCTCACCAATTCAACGTAAAATGATTTTGGAGTGGAACCGGTGGCCAATCCAAGCACACACTTCTCTTTTTTCTGCTGTTTCTCCCTGATAAAATCAGCTACCTGCCTGGCAACGAATACACAACCATCTATGGGACCGGGAAAAATCTTTACGGGTATCTTTTCAAAACTGTCGGAGAGGTCGATCGTTGAGGTTCGTTTAGCCATTCAAGGTTGTTTAGTGCAAAGATAAAAAACAAGAGCCAAGGGGATTGCCGGTTTTTGCGGGTAGGTTTCACGCAAAGGCGCAAAGTTTAATACATAAGACGCAAAAAGAGGTCTTGGCAGCTTTGCTCCTTAGCGTCCCGATAGCTATCGGGATTGCATGAAATATGTTTAAAAAGTAAGCGATACTCTTGCGGTGTGTATCTTCTGTGAGAAAATTTCCAATACTCCCCTTTAGGGGTTGGGGGCATTCACTTCAATTTCATCCACAAACAACCATGCCTTATTGCCGGCGCCGGGGTTGCCTCCGGGAATGGTACCCCAGTTCTTCACTCCTATTTTTAAATAGCGGGCAAAGGTTTTACGGAAAGACATTGTCATCATTCCTTTGCCTGTCCCGCTTTTGTCTTCCTGAAAACTATCCGTAGACTTCAGGGAATACCATGTTTGACCGTCACCGGAGCCCAGCACTTCTGCTGATTGCGGCCGCCAGATCCAGCTTGATCTTCTGTCGAGGCAGTTGACGACCACAAAGCTGATCTCTTTTGATTCTCCCAGATCGATCACTGCTTCGCAGTTAGTTCCATTGAAACCTAAGAATTCTTTTGTTCTGGCAAATCCTTTTTCATTGATAACGCCGTTGACTAAAGTAAAAGCCCCGTCGCCGGGATAGGTAGGGGAGGCTTCTTTAGTAAGGGAGATTTTTTTACCAGTAGCTTTATTGAAGAAGAAATTTTGTGTTATCGTATTATCCAGTCTTCTGCCATTTTCAACTGACCATGCAGAATAGTTCCCGGGTACTACTATCTGTACCGGTGAATTGTAGGAATAAAAAGCCGGAGGATTTGGAGGGTCGGTGATTTCAAGCTTTTTGTTGTATTGAATAATTACCCCGGACTTTTTACTTTCCAATTTCCATAAGACCCCGTTGTTATTATTCTCCGGCATCACGGTTGCCTTCAGATCAAAATAGGCCTTGCTATAATTTGTCTTCCACAAATCATATCGCTTAAACTGCATCATCAGTCTTTTCTCAAAATCACTCCAATCCTTTTTATCCTTTTGGCTCCACAATACTTCACTCAATGCAGCTATCCGGGGGAAAAGCATGTATTCAACTTTGCTGATATTTTTCATATACTCCGTCCACATATTGGCCTGTGCGCCGAGTACATGTTTGGCCTGCTCCTCATTCAGTTCTTTTGGCACCGGTTCGTATGCATATACTTTTTCGATCGGGTTAAATCCGCCGATCGTAACCGAATCCTCATTCTCACTTTGTGTGTGGTCAAAATACACCGGGTTGCCGGGTGTCATTATCACATCATGGTTTTGCTGCGCCGCTTCTATGCCGCCTTTTTCCCCCCGCCAGCTCATTACCACAGCATTAGGGGCCAGACCACCTTCCAGTATCTCATCCCAGCCGATCAGTGTCCTTCCCTTGCTGTTCAGGTATTTTTCCATCCGCTGGATAAAATAACTCTGCAATTCGTGTTCATCTTTCAGGCCTTTTTCTTTTATTCTTTCCTGGCAATGGGGGCAACGCTTCCAGTTCTCCTTGGGGCATTCATCACCACCTACATGAATGTATTTGGAAGGAAAGAGGGCCAGTACTTCATCCATCACATCCTCCAGGAATGAAAATGTTTTTTCCTGTCCGGCACAAAACACATCATCAAACACACCCCAGGTCTGCTGCACCTGCTTGCCGGTGGTATCTCCATTCCATTTGCAGTTTTTTGGAAAATAATTGATGGTTGGTTCATTTGGGAAACAACTCAGTTCGGGATAAGCGGCAATAGCAGCGGAAGAATGTCCCGGCATTTCTATCTCCGGAATGACGGTAATGTACCGGTCGGCTGCATATTTTACAATCTCCTTTATTTGTTCCTGTGTGTAATAACCGCCATATTTTATTCCATCATTACCCGTGCCGGGATAGCGGCCGATGATGGTGCCATTCCTCCAGCCGCCCACCGAAGTAAGTTTGGGATATTTTTTTATTTCGATCCGCCAGCCCTGGTCTTCGGTCAGGTGCCAGTGAAAAGTGTTGAGCTTATGCAAGGCCAGGTAGTCAATATATTTTTTTATGAAGTCAACGGGGAAGAAGTGCCGGCCAACATCGAGGTGCATGCCGCGGTATTGAAAACGAGGATAGTCGGTAAGTACGAGATGGGGTATCTCCGGTTTAGAATTTGTTTCTGCCGGATTTCCGGAAATCGCCGACTCCTCTATCAGTTGTAAGAGTGTTTGGATACCATAAAACAAACCTGTATCAGACATACTCCCAATACTTATTCCATTCTTGCTCACCCGTAATTCATAGTAATCTTTTTCATAAGCCATTGGGCTTTTACCTTTCAAGCCATGTAAAATAATATAGGGTTTACCTTTTTCAGGATATAAAGATGGGCTAACTCTTAAAGAGAGTTGCAGTTTGTCCTGTAGTATTTTTTTTAAATAATCCGGCAGAACAGTATTTCCAGACATACTTTGTATCTTAGTCTTTTCTGTAAGGACAAACTTCTCCTTGTAAATTTTTAGGCTTGCCGGCTTCGGAATAATATTCACTTCCTGTGCCTTCAAAAAGCCAGCAGATAAAAGCAGTATGCCTGTTATCAGGTATCTCATTTTTTCATGTATTTATTCAGAAAATCCGGAAATGTGCAGATGATGGTATTTTCAAAATGTTTTAAGTCTTTTAAATCGCCGTCGCCGGTTACCAGGAAATGGGCGGATGAGTCTTTTGCAAGTGACAGAAGGTAATTGTCTTTGGGATCACGGCATAGCAGGACGGAAGATTTTACATCTGTGAATGTGCATCTTAAGATAATATATCTGAAGTATTTCCTGGCCCTGCTTTTGCTAAAATACTTCCGGAATTTCTTGTAAGTAATTACTTTTTGAAATTCTTCTATTAACTTTTCACTGATAATTAGTTCAATACTTTTGTCAATAAGTATTTCTTCCATCTGGACGGGTCTTCCGGTTATCAGGAAGCTTATATACCAGTTTGTATCAAGAATTATCCTGACCGGCTCATTTCTTGCCATAGATATCTTCTTCAGCTTCGTTTACCATGCTTAAAATTTCTTTATCAGACAAATCGTATTTAGGATGAGCCTTCGCTGTTTCCACAGCTTTATACCCGGCAATGATTTTTTTCTCTTTATCTGATACTGGTAAAGAATTTAATCCCAGTTTAGAAATAATTTTTTTCAATGCATTCATCTCTTTTTTATTCCGCGGCTCTATTAAAATGGCATCCATACAATGATTTTTATAAAGTTACAAATTCATCTCATGATCGGCAAGTAAATGCTGCTTGTATTGGCCGCATCGTGATGGATCCGGATGGTTGCTTTTTTGAAATCACCCTCTTTCGCTTCATAGATGTTCATGAACTGCTGCGGGTTGCGGTCGGCCAGGGGGAACCAGCTGCTTTGTACCTGTATCATCAGGCGGTGGCCTTTCTTAAAAGTATGTGCTATATCGGGCAGTTCAAACTTCACGGTTTCGATCTTGCCGGGTTTGAAAGGAATGGGTGTTTCAAAACTGTTCCTGAATTTCCCCCGCATGATCTCTCCCCGTACCAGCATCTGGTAACCGCCCATAGGTGCCCCCCCACCCCCCGAAGGGGGGATTGCAGAAGACCCCGTGTATTGGAAATTATCAGGAAAGACATCGATCACTTTTACCACAAAGTCGGCATCAGTACCAGTAATACTGACTTTTAAATTGGCAATTACCGGTCCCGCTAATGTAAGGTCTTCTTCCAGAGGATAGGTTTGAAAGGTCAGTACATCAGGTCTCCTCGAAGCAAAGCGCTGGTCATCGGTCATATACTCTCTCGTTCTCCTGAAATGCACATCTTCGGTATAAGGAACAGGATGCGCCGGGTCGCTGATGTCTTCTGAGTAGCTGCCGCTTTTAACATAGCCGGGGAAGGTCCAGGAGAGGATGCCATCCGGGGCCAGGTAAACTTTACCACTTACAGTGATGGCAGGTTTAAAAACAACATAAAAGCCGAT
>JANNUI010000197.1:0-2304 GCA_031395125.1 Chitinophagaceae bacterium
TTCAGCATCAACAGACCGAATGACGAAGTGATCTGGTACCGCTGGACCTTTGGCGACGGAAGCACTGCTGTGGGCCGTGAAGTAACACATACCTATCAGCACGGTGGCAACTATGAAGTATGTATGTATATTAAAACAAGATTAGGTTGCGAAACAAGAGTGTGCCATACTGTCCGGGTACCGGGCAATAATCAACCGGCGCTGAACTTGTCGCCCAACCCGGTAATAAATGTACTGCATGCGGCCTTTTTCTCCACCCACACTGAACAGGTAAACATCAAAATACTGAACAGCAATGGGATGCAGGTGAGGAGTTATGTACGCAACGCCAACGTGGGACCGAATAACTGGGATTTTGATTTAACCAACCTGCTGCCCGGTATTTATTCATTCATTGTACAGTCACCAAATCAAATGGCAAGCGCCATATTCATAAAACAATAAAGTTTTTCTTACGTCAGGGCTAACACACAAAGCCGTTCCCGAAAGGGGGCGGCTTTTGCATTTCATTAATCACCAGAACTTGGCATAAAGGGCGATCAGTATCATCACGATCATCGTTATTAAAACGATGGTTGATTTGCTGAGCCTGAACATGCTCTTGTCCAGTCCAAATGCTTTGGGGTTGACCCTTGGCCCCGCCAGGCTTACCAGTACCATCAGCAGTACCGCAAAGAAAAACGACCAGCCCATATTGACCAGGAATGGAATTTCAAAACCTCCTTTCCCGTTTGGATAAGCCGTATAAAGCATCGTTTCGTTGCCAAACCAGGCAGGTGCATAATTATTAAAGAGTACCGATAGCAGGAACCCGGACAGCAAACCTACCACAGCAGCAGCGCCTGTGGTCCGCTTCCAGAACATACCCAGCAGGAACATCGCAAAAACCCCGGGGCTGATAAAGCCTGTATATTTTTGAATGAATGTAAAACCCCCTTCACCCCCGATACCAAGCAGATCATCCCAGGTACAAAAAACAGCGATCAGCATGGCGGCAAGTATAGCAAGGCGGCCTACCCAGATCAGTTTTTTCTCATCAGCATTTTTATTAAAATACCGGTGATAAATATCCAGGGTGAAAATGGTGGAGATACTGTTGGCCTTACCAGCCAGCGATGCCACAATGGCCGCTGTTAATGCGGCAATAGAAAGTCCTTTCATTCCGGCAGGTAATAAACTTAAGATAGCCGAATAGGCGCCATCTTTCTTACCGTCAAAAACAGAAGCATCGAAATAACCATTCTTATAGAGGACAAAAGCAGCAATGCCCGGCAGCATAACGATGACAGGCATGAATAATTTAAGAAAGCCAGCAAACAGGATACCATTGCGGGCTGTTTTCAGATCAGCACCCAGGGCCCTTTGCGTAATATACTGGTTGCAGCCCCAATAATTCAGGTTGGCGATCCACTGACCGGCAAAATACATGGTGATACCGGGAAGGGCAATGTATTTCTGAATATACTCAGCGCTGCTGTTGGCAGTTGGTTTATCAAATATCATGTGGAAATGATCCGGGGCCTGTGCCATCAGCGTTTTAAACCCGTTGAAAGCATTGCTGCCGTTATTTACCACTTTATCCACAGTGCCCAGTGCGATCCAAACGGCAACCAATCCGCCAATGATGAGTACCGCCACCTGTATCACATCAGTGTAGCCGATCACTTTCATCCCACCAATGGTGATGATAAAGGCAAACAATGCAAGCCCCAGTACGATGTAATGAAAATTCTCAGCCCCTGCCAGGCCGCTTATCGCTTTCGATCCGAGGTATAAGATAGAAGTGAGGTTCACAAATACATACAAAAACAGCCAGAACACGGCCATGATAATGGCCACTGATTCATTGTACCGCTGCTTCAAAAACTGCGGCATGGTATAGATCTTGTTCTTCAGGTAAACCGGCATGAACCAGACAGCAATGATGATCAAGGCAATGGCAGCGATCCATTCATAGGCAGCCACTGCAATACCTGAAAAAAATCCTTCACCACTCATCCCGATAAATTGCTCAGCAGAAATATTGGAAGCGATCAGAGAGGCGCCAATGGCCCACCAGGTCAGCGAACCTTCCGCCAGGAAATAATCCTTCGAACTTGCCTGTGCTGATTTTTTCTTTTTGTATATCCACCAGCCATACGCTGCGACAATAAAGAAATACGTGAGGAAGACAATATAGTCGCCCGGTTGCAGGATCTTATTCATATCGCAGTTTAAAGTATAGGAATGGTATCGGATGAATTACTTCATGTATCGTTTGCTGATCTCATCGTACAATTTCATCAGCTCATTTGATTTGCCGTT
>JANNUI010000245.1:0-6707 GCA_031395125.1 Chitinophagaceae bacterium
TTCCACAAACCCCTGCTGTTATTGATCCTGGTAACGGTTGTCTTCAGTTCTTCCGATATAAAGGCAATATTCTTGTTAGTCCGGTCCAGTGTTTCAAGAATATTATCAGTACTGATATTCTTTTTCGCAATCAGCAGGTCACCGTCCTCGGCAAGAAGTGCCCCGTCTTTGGCAGGAGTTATATTCAGGATCCTGTTCCCCATCAGGCCATCGGTACTCATACTTACCACATCGCTTTTATGAATATATTTTTTCATACTGAGATCGATCAGCATGGTTACTTCTACCAGGGTGTCGTTCAAAATCTTTACTTTTTTTACCGTTCCGACCTGAATGCCCGAATAACGGATATTATTGCCTGAGGTAAGCCCCTGAACATTTTCAAACCTGGCCCTGAGTGTATAATTCTTCCCAAACATGTTCGTATCCTTACCGATCATGTATAAAGCGAAGATCATCAGCAACAAACCGGCTACTACAAATAAACCCAGTTTGACATTATTTGTTACACTTTTTGCCATTATCCAAAAAATTGTTTGACTTTCGGATCATTATTTTTTTTCAGTTCTTCGTAGCTGCCTTCCGCATAACATTTTCCATCGATGAGTATGATGATGCGGTCGGCTGTCATCTGAATACAATTCATATCATGCGATATGATCAGGGACGATGTATTGTACTTTTCACCCACTTCCCTGATTAAGTTACTGATTTCTTTTCCGGTAATAGGGTCCAATCCCGTTGTAGGCTCATCGAACAATATGATCTCGGGCTCCAGGATCAACGTCCTGGCCAGCGCAATTCTTTTGCGCATACCACCGGACAATTCGACCGGCATCATACCAACCGTATGAGCCAATCCCACATTTTTAAGCACTTCCATCACTTTGAAGTCCCTTTCAGCAACGGAGAGTTTGATCCAGTGCCGCCTAAGAGGGAATTCCAGGTTTTCCCGCACCGTCATCGAATCATACAGCGCATTGCTCTGAAACAGGAAACCGATTTTTGTCCTGACCTCATCGAGTTCATGATGGCTGAGCACATTGATATTCCGGCCAAGCACATTGATAGTTCCGTCATCCGTCTGCATAAGGCCAATGATGCATTTGATCAGCACGGATTTACCGGACCCTGATTTGCCCAATACTGCAACATTTTCGCCTCTGCGAAGCTGCAGGTTGAAATCAACCAATACATGATTGTCGCCAAATGATTTGAATAGATGTTCTATGACAAGCACATAATCCGGGGATTTCTCTGAACGTATCTCTTTTTTTATCATTTGCCCGGTCAGCATAAATTTTAGTTGAAACCCAGTAAGTCAGTGATCTGCACTGCAAGCAGGTCAATAACAAATATTAATACAGAACTCACCACCACGGCTGAATTCGCAGATCGGCCAACTCCCTCTGTTCCTTTGCTTGAGTTGAAACCCTTGTAACAACCAACAATACCTACAGCAAAACCAAAGAAATAAGACTTGACAAATGCGGGAAAAAAGTCATCAAAGGAAAGTGCATCAAATACCTGTTTGAAAAAAAGGTCAAAACTGGTGACACCCCGGATATTAACACCCAGGTAGGAACCATACAATGAAATTGCATCGCTGAGAATCACCAGTACTGGCAGCATCAGCGTTGCGGCCAGCACCCTTGTTACCACCAGGTATTTAAAAGGATTGGTACCGCTCACCTCCATCGCATCGATCTGTTCCGTTACTTTCATACTTCCCAGTTCGGCCCCGATACTGCTGCCTATTTTTCCCGCAAAGATCAAAGCTGTGATCACTGGCCCAATCTCTCTGATAATGGCAATGCCTACCATATCAGGCAATTCACTTTCAGCTCCATAACTTACCAGGGAGGGACGTAACTGCATCGTCAGAACAAGGCCCATAATAAAGCCTGTCAATCCTACAAGCGGAAGCGACTTGTAACCAATGATATAACACTGACGCAGCAGTTCTGTAAACTCATATCTGGGTTTGAAGCCCTGCGAAAAAAAACGGCTGGCGAAACGGCTCATATCACCTGTTTCAGACAGGAATCGTTGCCAGATTTGAGGTAGTCCCATTTCACTTCTTAAGAAACAAATTTTAAATAAACCCGGGTGGAAATACATGAAGCAGGTCAGAATAAGGTGTGATTAATGTCAAGAACCCTAGGGCATTAAAGCCGGATTGCAGTTGTTGAAGCGGGGAATCGATTTTGCAAATACCTGCTTTAATAATCAATCCCAAATAACGAAAAGCGGGCCCTTTGTGATGGCCCGGGAAATCTGTTCGCCATATATCCGGTATTTGGCCGTATCATCATCAGAAGCGGGGCGCTGGGCTATCGCCAATACAGGGAGACCGCACATCAGTATAAATATATATATCACCGCTATGATGTTATGGTACAGCAGGATGATAAAACTACCCTCCACCCGGTATTGGCCGGGAGGACCAACCTTCGTATTTTCAAAAAAAAATCGATGTTCAGGACCGGGCCTTTATTATCATTTCTCTGTTGCATGCTGTCCGGCATTACTTCATATTCCCAAATTGAAAAAGATTATGACACAGTAGTAATACGGGCGGAGAGGTTTTATAAAGATAAAATGTATGACTCGGCACTGGCCTATAACCTGCAGGCCGTAAGGATCACCCGGCAGTATAAGGAGAATCCCTACTTCCTGGCCCTGTCACAGGTAGTAATGCTGAATACCGGTAAATGCTATATGGAACTGAAGGAGGTTGCCAATGCACATAAATACATGAACTATTCGCTGCTGCTGGCAAGGGCCAATAAAATGCCGGTGGATGTTGGTGCAGCTTTTGCTGAACTGAATAACCTGCACAGTTACATTGCAACAAACAATTTGCCGTTCAATTATCCGCCAGTGCCGGCCACTGAAGAAATTTCCATGCTTTTTTCCATCAGCAAGATGGAAAAACTGGACCGGGATTCTGTTCGTCTTACCATCCGGGGTGGCCGCCTTGATGGTATTGATGATTCGGTGAAAAGAGGCAATATCATTTCCCGGTATGACAGTGAAAACCGCAGCCGTCCTTTTGACCTGGTGTATGCACATATCCGTGAACTGCATGATAATTTCTGCATTGCCCATGCGGTGGTTGATTCGCTGCTCTATGTACAGCCCGGCGATATTGTAGAATTCAAAACCCGGGTACCGGTAAGCTGGCGGAAATTAGATATCAGCAAATCACTGGAAAATGCTGTTAGCATCACTGATAATAGCAGGCAGACCTTGTTTTCCTCCCGCTACCTGTATTATTATTCGGACAGCCTGACCAATAAAGAAATCGCAGCTATATTAAAATACCAGGTAGATGAAATTGTTTCGGTACTGGCGGCAGATACTGCAAAAGGAAAATTTATAGATGCAAAGGGTGATAAAGGAATATTTGCAGGGGAGCATATCATGCGGGCCATGTCTCGAAGCACCGGCGAACATATCCGCCTTTTCCTCTCCTTCATGAATGCATTTCCCCGCTCCTACCTTGGAACTGCCTATAAGTTTTCAGAGATGTATGCCACCTGGGTGATTCGCAATACACCCCTGGCTGAAAAAGATGTTATGCCCTGGCTGATGAATATCCGGGACAAAAATGCAAGGCACCCGATGATCAAAAACCTGGCATCTGACATCGGGGAAAATGAATTGCCTGACAAATGGTTCAACGATGGCATGCTGATGGCCAATGCAGATAATATAGATTCTGCCCAATACATGGCTGACCTGATCAAAGACGCCTGCATGGTGCTGAAAGATAAATCAAGAGAGGGATGGGGCGATTACCTGGCCGGCTATGCTGAAAAAAAACTGGGCAACTACAAAAGGGCTGATACCTTATTCAGGATAGCCGCTAAGAAATTCACAGCGTCACAGAACAAGGAAGGCGAAATATGGGCATCCAATGCACTGAAAAACCTGAACAGCAGCCGGGAGGTGACGGTGACGCTGCAAACAGGTCATATTTTTCAGTACCTCATGGCGCCATCGCCTAACTCAAGGTATCTTGCCACGGCAGGGAGCTACGATAAGCTGATCAAAATATGGGATATAATACAAGGACGCACCATTGCTTCTTTCCCCGCACACAGCAATGACATTAACTCCATCAACTACAGCCCCAATGGCCGTTACATTGTAAGTGCTGCCGGCGACAATACTATCAAGATCTGGAATGCCTATGATTTTTCTTTACTCAATACAATCAAAAGACCAACGGCTGAACTGGATGTCATTTTTACACCCGACAGCAAAAGATTAGTGGCCGGAGGCAACGATTCACTGGTAAAGATCCTTGACCTGAACACTGGTGCTGTTTTACAGGTTTATAAAAAACATAAGGCCGCAGTCACCAGCCTCTGTTTTCTGCCTACAAACAGCAACTTTCTTTATTCCGGTGGCAGCGACAGCATGGTGTACAAATGGGACCTGGCAAAAAATGACTGGGATCACTGGTACAGCGCCGGGGGAAGAATTATGAATGTGGATATTTCCAATAACGGGAAATATATGAGTCTTACCTGTTCCGATACCCTGATCCGGGTGTGGAAACTAGAAATCAATAAATTTTATTTCGATGTCAGACCCAATTATTCCATTGCCGAAAACGTAGACATCGCATTTCCGGCTTTCAGCCCCGACAGCCGGTACATGGTCTTTGCATATAAAAATGACAGTCTTGATATCTTAGAACTCTCAACAAAAAAAGAACAGATTTACCGTTTTAAAACAGAACAGCAGCAGGGCATGTACGATATAGTGTTCAGTCCCGACGGCAGTTATCTTGTTGCCCGGACCGACCTGGGCGGGCCTTTGCGGATCTTCAATTTTACCGGCTGGGATTACCTGACCAACCCCACGCTCAACATGAAAGAAGTGAAGCAGTATGCCAATATACCGCTGGCAGTTCAGTTCACACGGGATGATAAGGGACTAGCCGTCGTGCACCAGGCCATTTCAAAGATCGACTTACGAAACGGCAGTACTTCGCATTTGTATTATGGCACATTCTTATTTCAGAATAACTATATACTGCTGAATGATGAAAAAACAGGATTATATTCCGAGCTCTTTGGTTCCGGTCTGAAGTTGCACGATATCATGAATAATAAAGACATCATGGAACTGTCGCTCCCGGATAAAAAGGAGGAACTGCGGCGTTTTGAGCTGACGGCCGACAACCGCTATATCTTTCTCGGGGGAGTGAACAATACAGTCGCAGGATTCAGCCTGCCTTCGGGGAAAGAACTGTTCAACGGCAGTTACGATACCGGCCCGGAGAAGGGCGTGAACTTTATCCGTTATGACAGTATCCGGAAAAAACTGTATGTCATTGGAAAAAATGATAAGATATCAGTTATTGATCCTTTCAAAGGGAAGGAGACCGCTACCGTTATTGCAGACAGGCCGCAATCCATTGAAGTGTCTCCCTTATTCCTGTATGTAACCTGTGATAAGAGTTTAGTATTTAAATATGATGCAAAAACACTGAAGCTCATTAAGAAGATAAAAGTGCATAACAGCGGTATTGACTGTTATGGCTCCGTCATGAGCTATGACTATAAATACCTGGTGGTGCAGGTATCAGATAAATTTGTAACACTGGATACCCGGACAGACAGGGTGCTGTATGAAAAATACGACCATGATTATGCCAATGGCACTATGTCCGTTAGCCATGATAACAGGTTGCTGGCAACAGGCGGTTTCGACAGCAGGATCAACCTGTACCAGCTTGCTACTGGCAAAAAGATAAGTACCATCTACACCCCCCGTGACAAGGATTTTATGCTGGTGGACAGTGATGGCAATTACCTGGCCCCGAAGAATACGCTGGAAGCTGTCAATTTCAGTTTTAATAATAACAGTTACGGTTTTGAGCAATTCGATACCCGTTTCAACCGGCCCGACCTGGTGCTGAAAAGGATCGGGGCCTCCGACAGCAACCTTATCAATACCTACCATGCTGCCTGGAAAAAAAGATTGAAGAAACTCAACATCAATGAAAAAGACCTGGTTGCCGATATCCATCTCCCGGTGGTGCGGCTTAAAGATAAGTTTGCCATCAAAACCGGCACCTTACTTACCGATTACGAACTGACCATCGAATGTTATGATGCAAGGTACCCGCTCCGTTCGCTACAGGTGCTGGTGAACAATAACCCGGTATTTGGAATCTCCGGTAAACCCATTGAAGGAAACACACAGAAGACCATACTTATAGTAAAAGTGCCCCTGTCCACCGGTATCAACAGGGTAAAAGTATTCTGCACCAATAATAAGGGCACTGCTTCACTGGCAGAATACATCGAAATAAACGGCTCCTATACTCCTGACGAAAAACCCAAAACATATTTCATTGGTATTGCTGTTTCCAATTACAAAGACAGCTCCATGAACCTCCGTTTTGCCGCCAAAGATGTCCGGGACCTTTCCGCTTCATTTAATAAGATGTTTAAGAATGCCTACGAGGCCGACACCCTGATCGATGCACAGGCAACAAGGGAGAATATTCTGCAGCTCCGGAAAAAACTGATGAACACCACGGTGAATGACAAAGTGATCATTTCGGTGAACGGCCATGGCCTGCTCAGCGACAGCCTTGATTTTTATTATGCCACTTATGATTGTGATTTTAAAAACCCTGTAACAAGGGGACTGAAATATGAAGACCTGGAAGCCTTGCTGGA
>JANNUI010000177.1:0-6512 GCA_031395125.1 Chitinophagaceae bacterium
TTTTTGTTTTCAAGACCCAGTTGTTCAAAGCCCTTGGTAATGCTGTTGCTTTCGGAGGTGGTATTCTCCAGCCATCTCAACGCTTTGTCTTTGTACTTTTCTTCGTTGTGGAAATTGCCATAGGCAAATAATACCGGGGCAATTGTGTTGATGATGATATTGTCAATCATAGCAGTACCGGGGTTCTTCTTTTTGAATGATGATGCTTTGCCAAAGCGGTAGTGGTAATGCCAGTAATCATTGGCTGTCACATCAAAGAATACTTTCACTTCTTTAGCTGATGCAGTTTCCCTGATCTTTGAAAACAGGTGGGTGGAGTTCTGGATAAGCGCTGCCAGTTGCGCCAACCGGATGGTGGGAAAATTCCCCGGCCGCATCCGAAGAAAATGCACCGGCTGGTGGATGGGCTTTAGTTTATATTTTACTTTCAGGAATTTGTATTCCCGCTGCAGCAACTTGTAGTAGTCGTCGCTGTCCCGATAGCTATCGGGATTTTCGTTCAGCAAACCCGCTTGTCCCAGCAACAATGCTTCCAGTTGCTGTATCTGTGATCTATGTTTGACAAGGATATTCACAGGGATGGATCGGGCTATTTCTTCAAAAGCCGCAGCATTCACCCGGGCGCCAAAGTTCCGGGCCAGCAGCCACCAGAAGGTTTCTTCCCAGTGAAAATTATTTTCTTTCAGGTAACGCTCCGCCATGGCCGCCTTCTTCAATAAGCGTTCTGCCAGCAGCCGGTCCTTCCAGCTTTTCCAGGTCAGTTCAGGAATCCCGGCGATACTCTTTCCGCAAGGGATAAAGGAAGTAGAATGCATCAACTCTTCAAAGCGTTGTAATAATATCTTCGGGACCCGGTCCTGTAGTTCCAGTACCGGCAAATGGTTGGTATCCCCATCGTTCTCCTCCGAAGGAGTCCTATGGGACCACACCACATGCAGGATGACGTTATCATAATTTCGGTCGCCATGGTGCTTATGTTTTTTCCAATCGGAAGTTTTGATATGCAATTCCACTGAACCTGCCCAGGTCGTTTTACCGATCCTGACCCTGGCGCCTTTGAAATCCGGACCCTGGTTGCTGTTGTACAGACCCGGAATAAGAATACGAAGCGGTTCACCCGTGACGGTACCCAGTTCGCTCTTGTTGAAATACTGGAACTGCCAGATGAAATGCAATAATCTTTCTGTCATCTCCCCAGATTAAAATAAATAATAAGAAATAAAAAATGAAGAATAAGAAAGTAATCCGTCATTTTTTCAGCTTATCATTATTAGTTTTGGCAGTTTCAATACTTTTGAGAAAAATTGCCATCAATTCACCTGATTCGCTGTACCCCATTTCGACTTTGGCATGTGCGAGGAAAGGTTTTTTTCTGATGATCTTAATATTTACTCTTGACTCTTTGATCTCCTTCAGCACCATTTTTAATTTATGAATGAAATCGGCTCCTGATTCAGCAGCTTGTGCTTCACCATATATTAACGCAGCCGCAGTTCCGCTTTTTGATAATTGATATTGAAGATTGTGCCCAGCCGTTGTTTTGGGAAGGAGATCACAAATATCAAGGCATAAGCAGGCAAAACTCACTAACCGATCTTCCAGGTCGAATTCTTTAGAGACTGGGCGATTGGAGGAGACTTTTTCATTTTTCATTTCTTATTCCTTATTTTTTATTAAACAAAGAATTTAAAAATGAAAAATAATGGAACATGGCAAGACATCCATGGTCTTTTCAACAGGATTTAACCGTTTTTTACACCGAGAGTTCCTGAAGTGCTCTCACCACCCGGCTCACAGGCAGCCCCATCACATTATAAAAATCCCCGTTGATGGATTGGATACCAATCACGCCTATCCATTCCTGTATGGCATATGCGCCGGCTTTATCGTAGGGCTTGTATTTGTCCACATAAAATTCGATCTGCTCCACGGTTAAATCATGAAACTCCACTTCAGTAACATCAGCAAAGGCAGTTTCTTTTTCTCCCTGCCGGATAACCACCCCTGTTATTACCCTGTGCTTTTCTCCCTGCAGCGCCAGCAGCATACTCACCGCATCTTCCCGGTGCACCGGTTTCCCGATGATATGGTCGCCCAGCACCACGATGGTATCGGCAGCAAGAATGATACGGTCATTGGCCACGGTTTGCTGAACGGCTATCGCTTTGTTCCGTGCAATATAGAGCGCCACCTCCTCCGGCTGCAGACCGGGCGGAAAATGCTCATCGGTTTCTTTTACCATTATCTCGAACGGCACTTCGGCCCATTCCAATAATTGTTTTCTGCGGGGAGACTGAGAAGCAAGGATTATTTTGTCCATAAGTAATAATAGAAAAAGGCCATGGAAAGAATACCGGTGAACATTACCAGCTTTGTCAGGGTGCTTAGTTGATGATACTGCGCTGTGCTGCTGCTGCTTTTCAGTTTAATTAAGATAACGACCAGCGGGAAAATGATGGCCGGCACACTGTAAGCCACCGCCAGCCACCACTTGAACTGCAGCACATATATCTGCAGGATGATGAGTACAGCGATCAGCACGATCAGCCACACGGCCACATATACCTTGGTGGCATTCACCCCCCACACAATGGGCAAGGTGCGGCAACCGTATTTTTCATCCCCGGGCATATCCTCCATATCTTTTATTGCCTCCCGGATGAGGCTGATTACAAATGCAAAGGCTGCATACAATATGGTGAGCCGGAAAAACCGGTGATGGGTACTGTCAAATGCATCAGTAAGATCAACCTTTGAAAAAAAGATGATAAGGATGGTCCAGGCGGTGAGCAGCGAGATCACTAAATTACCCGTGAGCAAACTTTTTTTAAAATTGGTGGAATAAAGCCAGAGCAACAACACACAAAATATATTTGCCAGTATCAAATACCATTTCTGCAAAAAAGGAAGTGCCAGTACGGTTAGAATGATCCCGGCCCCGCTCAGCATAAAGTGCCAGGCAATGGCCCAGCGCCGGTTGATGACTTTGTCCACTACCATCCGTCTGGGTTTGTTCACTTCATCAATATTGATGTCGAAGTAATCGTTGATGATATAGCCCGCCGCGGCAATAAACAAAGAAGCAAAGACCAGTAATATAAACCGGGTAAGGTCTCCGGGCGGAACAGCCCCTTTGTACAATGTGTAATAAATACAGACCTGGAAAAGCACCTGGGTCAGCGCCATAAAAAAGAGATTAGGCAGTCGCACCATTTTGAGAAAGGCGGCTATCAATCTCATAGATAAAATTTTCTGAAAGATAGTGAAGAAGTCCGAAGTCGGAGGTCAGAAGTCAGAAGGCCTCTGATTGAAGAAATTTTCTTACTCATCAGGGCAGCTTTGAGTAAATACGCCATTCCGAGCTCCGACTTCGGACCTCTACCTCGAAGCCACATCCTCCCGGTAGTTCCAGTGGTCATTCAGCTTCAGCACTTTTTCGATCACATCACGGACGCAGGCTGCACCACCGTTGCAGGGAGAGATATACTGTACCGCTTCTCTCACTTCGGCCGCTGCATCTGCCGGGCAGCAGGACAGTCCCACCACCCCCAGCGCCGGCAGGTCGGGCAGGTCATCTCCCATGCAAAGCACCTGTTCCTTTTTTAGTTTTTTTACAAGCATGTATTCAAGCAGGAATTTCTTTTTATCGAGCACGGACATACTCACATCTTTCACTCCCAGTTTTTCGAGC
Organism: Chitinophagaceae bacterium; assembly: GCA_031395125.1. Classification (GTDB taxonomy): domain Bacteria; phylum Bacteroidota; class Bacteroidia; order Chitinophagales; family Chitinophagaceae; genus JJ008. Next base: position 3,692 of record JANNUI010000177.1, read on the forward strand.
CTGTCCGCCACTTCGGGTGAGTTGCCACCGGATATGATCTTCACATTGTACCCTTTCTTTAAGGCCATCTGCAATGCAAAGCCATCCTTGATATGCATTCTTCTTGCCTGCAGGCCGCTTTCCAGCACCAGCACAGTGCCGTCGGTGAGCACACCGTCCACATCAAAAATGAATGTGGTAATGGGCTTGAAAAGTTCAAGTATGTTCATGTCGCCCCCATCCCCTGAAGGGGAGTTTAGATTTTACTTATAAAAATGTGTTTTCAAATATAATGAAACTTGTTAAGCCCCTTTAGGGGGTGGGGGTTGATTATCCCTCCACTCATACACCCAGGCGCTTTGTATCATTTCCAGGTGCCCTTCGTTGCTCTCTTCTCTCTTGCCTGTAAAGCCGGGTATCTGCAACACCCATTCCAGCAGGTCGGTGAAACGGATGCGGTATATCCTGCCCTCATTGAATTCAGCGCCGAATCGTTCATAGAGTTTCAGGGCGATGTCTTCATGATCGTTCCAGTGTATCGGGGGTTCAAATTGTGTCATAATTTAATGTGCTGATACGCTAATATGCTGATGTACTAATTGAATACAGTGTCATTTTGATTCGCAAATCACGACATTGGCAAATTATCAAATTGGTTATTCTCCTAAAAATTGTGTCTGGTCGGGTAAAGTTACTTCAATCCCGCCGCTTCCTTCATTCAGCAGGCACTGGCAGCCCAGCCTGGAGGTTAATCTCGGACTCACGGCCCTGTCAATAAAGTCTTCCTCCTTGTCGCTGAGTTCCTCCAGGAAATCAGCTCCCTTTTCCACATATACGTGACAGGTACTGCAGGCGCAAACACCACCGCAGTTGTGATGCAGATCGATATCATTCTTCAGGGCCAGTTCCAGCAGGCTCTGCCCCGCCTCCACATTTTCAAAAGTAACAGGCTCCAGTCCTTTCTGTTCAAAATTGAATTTTACCTTGTACATCTCGTCTTTGCTTTTCAAATTAGCAGCCCGCCTTCTCCGCCAGCTGGCGGATTCGGCGGGCACGCAAAAGTAATGGTAAAACAAAGAATGGATTTACTTGTTCGGGAAAAGAATAGAATAATGAACGCCGAACAAGGAATTATGAATAAAGAAGTTGGCGCTTTTTCCGGAATCATTCGAAATTCATCATTCCCCGCCTGACCACAATTGATTAAAATATTATTAGTCGGGCAGGCTTGTTCATCTGTTCGGCATTCATTTGCCCTGCTGGATGCTTTCGGTGAGCAGCAAATACATATTCTTTAACTGCGGATGCTCATCAAGCAGGCTGAGATGTTTTTGGATGGTTTCTTTATCATGCCGCATGGCCGGCCCGGTTTGCACCGCCGCAGGAGATGTTGTTTTAAGCCGCAAAGCCGTTTCTTCGATCAGCGGCAGCAATTGTTTAAAGTCAAGCCCTTCTTTGCGGCAATAATCTTCTGCCAGTTTGTACAGGTGGTTGGTGAAATTACTCACTACTACGGCTGCCACATGCAGCTTAGCCCTTGCATTATCGCCGGCTTCTGTCACATTTTCACTGGCTATGGAACGGGCAAGTGTCTCCAGTTTTCGTTTGGACACCTCATCGTTCCCGTCAAAGAAAATAGGCATTTCCGGAAGCACTGTCATCTCCTTGCGAAGACTTTGCAACGGGTAAAAAACGCCGTAATGTTCAGTTACATGCTTAAGCACTTCTTTTGGAACAGCCGCTGCCGTGTGTGCCACCACTTTCCCCGGAAGCCGCAGATCGTTTGTGACATCATCAATCGCATCATCACTGACAGCAATTAAATAAACATCTCCATTTTTATTGATCATGCTTTTGTAGTTGGTGGACTCGGTATCCCACTCATAGGCCAGCGCCGATGCATCCGGCGCATTGCGGCTGTATAGCTGGATGATGTTGTGGCCGGCTGCCTTGAATTTTCTGCCCAGCACGGCAGCCACATTACCTGAACCTATGATGACAATATCCATGCTGCGTGTATTTAACGTTGATTGAATAGATTTGCAAATTACAGTAAAGAAAATTAATCCATGGCAGGCCTGAAACTTGTACAACGGATCGCACTGCGATACTATAAGACCAAATTCAGGATATGGGCCGCCCTCTCCAAAAAGAAAGCGGCCCAAAAAGCTTTTGACCTTTTTTGTACCCCGCAGCAGAGAAACCGCCGCAAACCGCCAAAGATCTTTGAACAAGCGGAAAAACTCCGACTCAACGTTGATGGTATAAAGGTAAGTGGCTGGCGGTGGGGGCATCACACAGACTTCGGCCACCAGCCGCCAGCGAGAAAAGTACTCATCATCCACGGTTTTGAATCATCGGTCACCAACTTTGACCGCTACATCAAACCGCTTACCAAAAAAGGCTATGAAGTGCTGGCCTTTGATGCCCCCGCACATGGACGCAGCGGCGGAAAGAAGATTACAGCTCCCTTGTATAAAAAAACTATCCTGGAGATCCATAAACTTTTCGGCCCAATTCAGTCTTACATGGCGCATTCATTCGGGGGGCTGGCCGTAAGCCTGGCCCTGGAAGAAATAGATCATACGAATGATCACAGGCTGGTATTGATTGCCCCGGCAACAGAAACTTTGACCGCGATTGATACATTTTTCAGTTTCCTTGAATTGGACCCGGCACTGCGGCCCGAATTTGACAAGATCATCCTCAAAAAGGGCGGCGTAAGCCCTTCCTGGTATTCCATCGGCAGGGCCATGAAACATATCCGGGCAAGAGTGCTGTGGTTTCATGACGTGGATGATGATGTGACCCCACTCAGCGATGTGCTGAAAGTAAAGGCTGA
>JANNUI010000371.1:0-4167 GCA_031395125.1 Chitinophagaceae bacterium
TGCCAATGACTTCATCACTTTTTATAATGATTGTTATACGAAAGGTTATTCCCGAAGCCTGGGCCCCGGTACCTACTTCGGCAACCAGCTGGATGTGCTGAAGAATAATATCTCTTCATTTATGATCTATGGCAACCTGCGCCTCCGCATTTATACCACCAGTGATAACGCCAGCGGTTACTCAGCTATATTTGACGAGGGCCAGTCCTGCCTGATCGGTTCTTATAACGACAAGATCAAATCCCTGGTGATCGAATACCGCAGCGGCGGTTACAATGTTGGAAACAATTACGGAGGAGGGAGCAACTATGCCACCATCTATACTGAATGCAGGTACCGGGGCAATAGCCTGCGGCTGGCTCCCGGGTATTACCAGGGCGATAAACTCGGGCTGCTGAAGTATGATATCTCTTCCATTGAGATCCCCTCCAACCTCACTGCCAAAGTATATATCAATAATGAATACATGGGTGGTTCATATTACACCCTCAACGAGAGTTACAATTGTTTTTCCAATGCCCTCAACAACCGGATCGGTTCATTGATCATTGAAGAAAAAGGATATAATAATAACAACAACAATAACTATTACCCGCCGGATGCCAACCAGCGGGTGGTTCTTTATGTGGATGAGGATTACAGGGGACAGTCCGTGTCCCTGCTGCCTGGCACTTACAGCAACATGGGCCAGATTGGTTTCCCGGATGATGCCATGAGTTCGCTGACGGTGCCGGCAGGGTACCGGGTGGTTATTTATGAGCATGAAAATTTCAGGGGGAAAAATTATACGATCACTGCCTCTAAAACGAAATTTTATATGTCGGGCTGGAGTGATAAGACCTCTTCGATAGCGGTGTATAGGGATAGATAGTAAAATTTTCTACTTTTTTGTTTTTTCATTCAACAGTTCATCATAAGCGGGGCTTTCGGTTTTTGAGAGACGGTCCCACCAGGTGAAGTACAGCCCGTAATTGTATTTATACTGCTTATGATGCAATGAATGGTGTGTAGCGCCGATCAGCCATTTCCCAAAAAAACTGCGGGTCAGCCAGGAAGGATAAATTTCTATGTCCAGGTGATTGATAACGCTGCTCACCGACATGATGACAAGCATAATGACCAGCACATAGACATTCATAGGCAGGAAAAGAAGAATGAGCGGCAGAAAAATAGCCTGTATCAATCCTTCGATGGGATGAAAGGAGAAAGCTGTCCATGGCGAAGCGATATGACTGTCGTGGTGCCATTTGTGAACAATCCTGAAGACCGACGGTATATGCATCCAGCGGTGCAGCCAGTAGTAATAGGTTTCCTGCAGTATCAATGCGATGATAAGACTTACCGGCATCCACCACAGCGGGTATGCATGGATGTCCTCATACAATTGAATATATCCCTTTTGCCAGAGCAACAATAACAGGGCCCCGGAAAAACCAAAGATGATGGCGGTTATAGTACTCCGGATGATTTCCTCTCTGAACTGGCCCGGCTCATAATTTCTTTGTGTGATCTTCCTGTTCTTCCATTTGCCGGGAAACCAAACATAAAAGATGGCATAAAAAAGACCGGAGAGCAAAAAATACCTGCCCACCACCACGGCAAAGATGATGAGTGATGCCAGGAGGAACCACATCGGGTTTGATAAATCAGGAAGATTGTCCACCTGTGCTTTTTTAAGTTTTTATTGAAGCGAGTTTATTAAAGCTAATCAATTATGATGAAAATACAGGAACACGACGGACACAAAGTCTAACACGAAGAACACTACGTTGTGTCCTTAGTGGCTCTTCGTGTTCTTTGTGTTCCATTCAAAATTAAAAAGGCTGCCCATCGGCAGCCTTTTGTAAACAAAGCAGATAGTATCGGTTTATTATGCGTATTCTTCTTTAGCATGCTTGGCATACTCATCGATCAGCTTCCGCTGCAGTTCAAACGGCACGGCCTCATAAGCCCTGAAGCTCATCTTGAATTTGGCCCTGCCCTGTGTGATGGAACGTAGTGAGGAGGAATAACCATCCATCTCCGCAAGCGGCACTTTAGCGATCACTTTCTGGAAATGACCATCACTGTCGATCCCTTCCACGATGGCCCGGCGGCTTTGCAGGTCGCCCATCACGGCACCGGTAAGGTCATCCGGGCAAAGCACTTCCACATGATAGATAGGTTCCAGTATCTGCGGGTCGGCCTGCTGGAATGCCTGGCGGAAGGCCTGCAGCCCTGCAATTTTGAAGGAGATATCATTGCTGTCGACCGGGTGCATCTTGCCATCATACACACATACCCGTATGTCCCTTGCATAGGAACCTGTCAGCGGGCCGTTGTGCATTTTTTCCATCACTCCTTTTAATACAGACGGAAGGAACCGGGCATCAATGGCGCCGCCTACGATACAGTTGTAGAAAACCAGTTTACCACCCCAGTCAAGATCATGGATGTCGCGGCCCCTTACGTTCAGGTCGGTTGGCTCGGGCATGCCTTCATACCAGGGTTCTATCCGCATATACACTTCGCCAAACTGCCCGGCGCCGCCGCTTTGCTTTTTGTGCCGGTAACTGGCATCGGCCATCTTGCGGATGGTTTCGCGGTAGGCAATTTTGGGTTTTACAAATTTGATCTCCTGTTTATGCTGGTGCTCGATCTTCCATTTGGCTACTGCAAGGTGCATATCGCCCTGGCAGTGTATCAGCGTTTGCTTAAGTTCAGGCGACACTTCCACGATCAGTGTAGGGTCTTCTTCTCTCAACTGGTGCATGGCCTGCGAAAGTTTTTCCTCCTCCCCTTTCTTCAGCGCTTCAATGGCCACTGTCATATTCGGCGAAGGGAACTCGATGGGAGGCAGCTCGTAGTTCTTGCCCTTTGTATGAAGCGTATTATTGGTATGTGTGTTCTTCAGTTTCAGCGTGGCGCCTATATCGCCCGCCACCAGTTCATTGGTCGCTGTGCGTTTATTGCCTTCTACCAAAAACAACTGGCTGATCTTTTCGGTAACACCGGTGGTTTCATTCTCCAGTTCCATACCACTTTTAATGGTGCCGGAATACACTTTGAAGAAAGATAGTTCACCTACATGGGGTTCACTGATCGTTTTGTAAATAAAAATACAGGCCGGGCCATTTGCATCACAGGTGAGTTTATCGCCGGTTTTAGTGACCTGGGGAGGCATTTCATTGGCGCTGGGGCATACATTGTCAATAAAGCCCATCAGCCGCCCACTGCCCATGTTCCTTTCGCCTGAAAGGCAAAACAGGGGAAACAGATCATGATTGATCATCGCTTTTTTCATGCCCTCCTTCATCTCGTCCTCATCCAGTTCGCCTTTGTCAAAATATTTTTCCATCAGCGTCTCATCATTGCTGGCCACCGCTTCTATCAGTTCTTTGTGCAATTCATCAGCCTTAGCCCGCTCATCATCGGGAATTGGTAGTTTTTCGGGCTTGCCTCCGCCGTCTTTGAACTTATACAGTGTCATCCGCAATACATCAATGATCTCATGGAAGCCGGAGCCGGTTTGGTGAGGGTATTGCACTACCACCAGCTTGCTGCCGAAATGGGCCTTGGCTTCCCTCACAGTCTTATCAAAGTCTGCATTGTCATCATCCAGTTTATTAACAGCAAAGATCATCGGGGTCTTGAATTTCTCGGTGTATTCCCAAATGATGTCGGTGCCTACTTCCACTCCCATCACGGCATTCAGCAGCATAACGCCGGTGTCCGCCACTTTCAGGGCAGAGATCACTTCGCCGGTAAAGTCGCCATAACCTGGCGTATCAAGAATATTGATCTTGTAACCTCTCCATTTCGTGTGCAGGAGCTTGCTAAAAATAGAATTACCACGTTCCTGTTCCAGTTCGTGGTAATCTCCTGTGGTGTTTCGTTCGGCAATGCTGCCGCGGCGGGAAATGATGCCCGCTTCAAATAGCATGCACTCCGCTAAGGTGGTCTTACCGGAGCCGGCGTGGCCCAGCAAGACAATATTTTTTACATGTGAGGTATCAAATTCAGGCATGGCAATCAGGTTTAGAGATGAAGAAACTTATTTGTCTTTGAATTTAATGGGGGGAAAATCAATAGACAATATACAAGTAGGCAATTGGCAACCGGCAATCAACAAAGAACAATTGCCTATTGTCCATTGCTTATTGCCCGTTGAACTACTGCGTTCGTTTC
>JANNUI010000386.1:0-6231 GCA_031395125.1 Chitinophagaceae bacterium
AGGATCTAAGTATTATCAAACAGATCACCGATGAGATAGAGGCAGTAGAAGGAGTCCGTTTATTAAATGTGGACCCGGGTAAGGCCACCAACCGTACGGTGGTGACATTTGTGGGAAACCCGGAGGCGGTGATCGAAGCGGCATTCAGGGCAATAAAAAAAGCAGGTGAACTGATCGAAATGACCCGCCACGGCGGGGAACATCCCCGCATGGGCGCCACCGATGTTTGTCCATTGATCCCCATTGCCAATATATCGATGGAAGAAACGGCCAAATATGCGCAGCAATTGGCAAAGAAAGTTGGAGAGGAACTAAAACTTCCTGTTTATTTATATGAAGCAGCGCAACCTGATAAAACAAGAAACAATTTATCCGTCATCAGGGCAGGGGAGTACGAAGGGTTTTTCAAAAAGATAAAGCAACCTGAATGGAAACCGGATTTCGGCCCCGCTACATTTGATGCCAAAAGAGGGGCCACCGTGATCGGCGCCAGGGATTTTTTAGTGGCGTATAATGTAAACCTAAATACCACTTCCACAAGAAGGGCCAATGCCATCGCCTTTGATGTGCGGGAAGCCGGAAGAACCATCTTTGAAAATGGCGTAAAAATAAACAAGCCCGGCAGCCTGAAAGCAGTTAAAGCTATCGGCTGGTATATCGAAGAATATGGTATTGCGCAGATCAGCATCAATCTCACCAATATCAATGTAACACCCATACATATCGCTTTTGATGAAGTTTGCAAAAAAGCAGATGCCAGGGGTGTGCGGGTAACAGGCAGCGAGCTGGTGGGACTAATACCTTTAAAAGCCATGCTGGATGCCGGGAAATATTTCCTGCGCAAGCAGCAACGCTCAACAGGTGTGTCAGAAAAAGAATTGATCAGGATCGCCGTGAAATCAATGGGACTGGATGAACTGGGCCCTTTCAAACCGGAAGAAAAAATCATAGAGTATATGCTTAAAGAAAAAACAGGCAACCGGCTGGTGAGCATGACGCTTACCGGTTTTGCCGACGAAACAGCCAGTGAAAGTCCTGCACCCGGCGGCGGCTCCATTGCTGCTTATATTGGAGCATTGGGTATTTCACTGGGAACAATGGTGGCTAACCTTTCTTCGCATAAAAAAGGCTGGGATGATCGCTGGGAAGAATTCAGTACCTGGGCGGAGAAAGGCCAGCAGTATAAGGATGAATTATTACAATTGGTGGATGAAGATACCAATGCATTTAACCAGATCATGCATGCGATGGGTTTGCCCAAAGGAACAGATGAGGAAAAAGCGGCAAGAGTAAAAGCGATCCAGGCGGCAACCAAATATGCTATCGAAATTCCGTTTAAAGTAATGCAGGCTTCTTATAAAAGTATGGAAGTGATAAAGGCCATGGCGGAGACCGGCAACCCGAATTCTGTGACGGATACCGGAGTAGGTGCGCTTTGTGCCAGGACCGCTGTGATGGGGGCCTTTATGAATGTCCGCATCAATGCAGCAGGGTTTGATGATGCTTCGGAAGGCTCACCAGAATTTGTAACGGATATCATTAACAAAGGCCGGGAAATTGAAAACAAAGCGATAGCTTTAGAAATAGAGATACTGAAAGTAGTGAATGAGAAGATTGGGGTGTGAGAAGTTCACCGCAGAGAACATGAGACCGCTGAGTTAACGCAGAGGCTCTCTGCGTTTAAAAAAAATAATAGTTTTAGCAAATGGGAAAACCAGATGTTACCGAAACGGCTGAGCAGGTAAAAAGGCAAGGCCCCATGCAACATTTTAAAATATACAGAAAGCAGGACGTTCTGTCGCTCACCAAACTCCGGCGGTTTGAGACCAAACTGGGTGAAAGGCTGGAGGTAGTTCAGGACAGCAACGACCTGGCTGCTTCCCTGGCTGTATCCACTGCAAAATATGTACTGTTCGGCATTCCGGAAGACCTGGGAGCAAAAGGGAATTACGGGATCGGTGGTACAGATACTTTATGGATCCCATTCCTGCAATCTTTCCTGAACATACAGAGCAATGATTTTTTTGATGGCGGAGAGATATTATTACTTGGACATTTTGATTTTGGCGATATTCAATACCTCATAGATACGACAGCAAAGAGCAATGATGAAAAGATCGAAGCCTATCGCCATGCCGTTAATACCATTGACGATGAAGTGGAACGGCTGTCGAAGATGATCGCAGAGAACAAAAAGATCCCCATCGTGGTAGGTGGCGGGCACAATAACTCTTACCCGCTGATAAAGGGAACCGCGAAGGGCTGGTATAAAGCAGGAGTTATACCATTGGCACAGATCAATTGCATCAATTTAGATGCCCATGCCGATTACCGCCCGGCAGAAGGAAGACACAGTGGCAACGCATTCCGCTATGCAGAAGAAGACGGCTACCTGCAGAAATATTGCATTGTTGGTTTGCATGAAAACTACCTGCCGCAGAATGTGTGGATCGATATAGTGAATAACCCTTTTATTGACTGCATCACATTCGAGGACATATTTGTGCATGAGAAAAGAACTTTCATGCAGGCAGTTGCCCATGCCACCGGGTTCACCGAAGATTCTTTATGCGGAATAGATGTGGATATTGACTGCATTGAACATACGCTGAGCAGCGCTATGACGCCGGTGGGTATCCTCCCCATTCATGCCCGGCAGTATATTTCTTATGTGGCATCGGATGCCAAGCCCGCCTACCTGCATATCTGCGAAGGCGCCACCCACCTGAGTGATGGCAGAACGGATGCCACCAGCGGCAAACTGGTAAGCTACTTAGTGAGTGATTTTGTAAAAGCAAGAACACCCAACCCCTGAAGCAGAGAAACACCAGCGGCTAATAAACCGGCCCGGTTATTTTCACATCCGTTTTTGCAAATGCATTGATGAACCGTGTTTTCATTTTACCCGCTTCAGCCGTTTTATTTTGCTTTATCAATGCCTGCCAGATGCCATATAAAGCCCAGCCGTTCTCATTATTGTTGCGAAGATCCTTCTCCAGGATCGCTTTTGCCTCTTTTGCCAGGCCTGCTTTCAGGTAAGCATTGCCCAAAAAATGTTTGGGGTTCAGCATCCAGTCCCTTGGCTCGTTGTACACCATGTTCGCCTCAATCGAATCTGCCTGCCTGTAGTGCCTGATGGCTCCGTCATAGTGGTTTCGCTCTTCATGAATTACACCAAGAAGTAACTGCTCGGCTATTTTTGCCCCTTCTGAGGAAGGAGAAAATGGTACAAAAGGAATGCTGAGGGACGTATCTTTCATCCATTCCCGTAGTTTATCAAGTTCGCTCCCGGCACTGTCAAATTTCTTTTGATTTGCAAAAGCGAAGCCCCTTCCAAAATGGTACATGATATTGGAAAAGGTATGTGATTTGTCCGGCTGCGGCAGTTGCAGCAACTCATCCCACTTGCCAAAACGCACATACACCAGTACAGGTGTCATCTGGATGTACTGAATATAATTTCCCATTGGTGCAGGAATACTGAGATAGTCGGTTGGAATACTGGCCTTGGTCTCATTGGCCGCATCAATGGATGTATGATACTGGCCGGTCAGCATCGCATTATTGGTCTTCATGTGCAGGTTGTGGATGATATACAAAAAATCGGCACCGGTAACAGGCGCAAACAGTAGGATCGATCTTTTATAACTGTTCACTGCATTGATATTTACCTCTACGCCCTCCTGGTACCTGCCTGTACGTAAATAAATATGAGAAGGCATGTGCACCAAATGAGAAAGCCCCGGGTTGGTAATGCCCAGCCTTTTGGCACTGGGCAGGGCCTTAGCGGCAAAAGGAGAAGGTTCCATCACATGTATGTAGTAATGGTTGGCGCCGGGGTGCTCCGGATTCTGTGTTAAGGTTTCTTCCAGCACTTTTCGTATGAGCGGCGTCCATGGTTTGGGTGTGCCGTCAATATTCCACAGGTCCCATGGATGCTGCAGCATCATGGCATCAGCGTACAATACGGCCACATCAGCATCATTAGGATACCTTTCAAAGACTTCCTTCATTTTGTCCACATAAACTTGATTTAGTTTTTGCCTGGATTGTGTGGAATCAGCAGAATAACGTGCCATTTGGGCATAGATCAGCATTTTGTCCCTGCCTGGTGACATATCCATGAATTTCCTTGCATTTTGATTGGCAGTTAGCGCATCAGGAGATGCCGAATACCCAAAATCGTTAATGTTGGGGCCATACGTTAATGCCTGAGCCCAATACAACATAGCACAACCGGGATCAAACTTCACCGCTTTCCTAAAGGATGCCATGGCCTCAATGATGTGAAAGCCATAATACATATTGATACCCTGGTTAAAATAAAACTGGGCGCTGTCATTGTCTGTTGAAATTTTCCATTTGTAATTCCCGGCGCCGGGTATGGGGGGAATATCAGTTTCCTCCAGCCAGTCCTTCAGTTCATCCCAGTCGGGAGAACAACGGATCACATTTTTTTCTCTTACGAAGGAGTAAGGTTTATTCCCGGGATTTATTGTCCGTTTATCTGCATGACGGAAAGCCAGCAGCAGTGCAACGACGAATGCAGCTGCCACAAAAAGAACCTTTTTCATTGAACAGCCTGTTTAGGCCAAAAGTTACGATTTTTTTTAACCGGGTCTTCAGCAGGACATTTTATGACCGCTTCTCTTCCAGCTGCATCATTTTCTCAAAGACTTTTTCATACTCTGTGTTGAGCTGTGCCAGTTCATCCCCGGCTTTCTTATAAGCAGCTTCAGCCTGCTGGAATTTGGTTTTGTCAGAATAGGTCGCGGGGTCTGACAGGGAAGCTTCCAGTTCGTTTTTTTGTTTGCTCAGTTCAGCAATTTTTGTCTCCAGTTGCTGAAACTGCTTTTGTATCCGCTGCAATTCCTTTTTGGCATCCTTATCAATTGCAGTATTGGGGGACTTCTGAATTACAGGGGCTACTCTTCCAGTGTCTTTCTTTTTTTTGCCCGTCTGACCGGCAGACAGCTTTTTCGCAACTGGTTCTTTCTCCTTGTCTGCCTGTACCTTTTTCAATTCAGCATCCTGCTTCGCCATTCTTTCTTTCCATGCCACCCATTCCTCGTACCCGCCTTTGAATTCTTTTACTTCATGGTCAACGATCTCCCAGATCTTATTGGCTGTTTTGGAAATAAAGTAACGGTCGTGGCTGACCAGGATGATACTCCCTCCGTATTTATTCAGCGACTCGATCAGCAGGTCGCAACTGTGCATGTCCAGGTGGTTGGTCGGTTCATCGAGCATCAGGAAGTTGGCCTTACTTACGATCACTTTTGCCAGCGCCACCCTTGCTTTTTCACCGCCACTCAGGATCCTGATCTTTTTATCTGCATCATCACCACTGAACAGGAAGCAACCCAACAATCCCCTAAGTTCAAGTTCTGTCATCTGGCTGCCGCATTCTTTCATTTCATCAATGATGGTATTGTTGATATTCAATGCTTCCAGCTGGTGCTGTGCATAAAAGCTTTCATCAACATTGTGCCCCCATCTTCTTTCCCCGCTGACTGGCTCAGTACCTGCAATGATGCGTAACAGGGTGGATTTGCCTTTTCCGTTAGCACCGATCAGTGCGATCTTATCGCCCCGGTCAATCTCCACAGATGAATTTTTGATGATGGTATTATCACCAAACGCCTTGGAAACATTTTTCAGTTCCACCAGCACTTTTCCCGGTGTTTTATCAACCCGGAAGTTGATGCGGATATTAGGGCGCACCAGTTCTGAATCTTCAATTCGCTCCAGCTTATCCAGTTTCTTGATAAGGCTCTGGGCCATCGCCGCTTTGCTGGCCTTGGCCCTGAACCGTTCGATCAGCCGTTCATTCTGCCGGATATAATCCTGCTGGTTCTCATAAGCCTTCTGCTGCATCTCAATCCGGATGGCTTTTTCCCTTTCATAATAATCATAATTGCCGGTATAGATATGCAGCTGTTGCTGATAGACCTCCACGATCTTCGTCACCATCCGGTTCAGGAAATATTTGTCGTGGCTCACAATCACCACAGCACCGGGATAATGCAGCAGGTATTTTTCCAGCCATTCAATGGAGGGAAGGTCAAGGTGGTTGGTGGGCTCATCCAGCAATAAAAGGTCAGGCTGTTGGAGGATCATTTTTGCCAGCAGTACCCGCATCCGCCATCCGCCGCTGAATTCTTTGTAAGGCCTTTTCAGATCGGAATTGGCAAAACCAAGTCCCTGCAGGATCTCTTCCGTGCGGTGATG
>JANNUI010000423.1:0-21244 GCA_031395125.1 Chitinophagaceae bacterium
CGCCAATATCTTCAAAGACATCTTTGCAGGGTTGAGGGATGTATTCGGCGGCAGGAGCAAGACCTATGAAAAGGTACTGGAGCAGGCCAAGGAAGATGCCCTCCGGGAACTTGCAGAAAAAGCACAGGCCATGGGTGCCAATGGCATCCTGGGTGTGGACCTCGATTTTGAAACGGTCGGAAGCGGCGGCAGTATGCTGATGGTGATTGCCACCGGAACTGCTGTGCGTCTTTAATTTTAAATCAATTATTGATGAAGCGGATCATTGCTTTCGTATTTGCGTCGCTGTGCGCAGTGATGATGGCTAATGCACAGGATAAGCTGACGGCTGATGCCATCATGAAACAGGCCTGTGAAGAGGCTGCCAAAGAAAAGAAGAATGTCTTTTTGATGTTTCATGCTTCCTGGTGCGGCTGGTGCCATCGCATGGATAATAGCATGAAGGATGAAAACTGCAAAAAATTATTTGATGACAACTTTGTGATCCGCCACATGGTGGTGGATGAATCGGAAGGCAAAAAAGACCTGGAAACACCCGGGGCTGCCGGGCTCCGCACCAAATATCATGGCGACAACCAGGGCATTCCCTATTGGCTGGTGTTTGACAAGGATGGCAAACTGCTGGCCGATTCAAAAATGAGGAACGAAGGAGAGGGACCTGAAGCCGGAAGAAACACGGGGTGCCCGGCACATCCTGAAGAGGTGGCCCACTTTATTGAGGTACTGAAGAAAACCACCAAACTGAATGCTGAGCAACTGGCCGTCATCCAAAAACGGTTTCGTAAGAATGCAGAGTGAGGATCCTCTCACCATTTCCTGAGCTCTTCTTCCAATGCCTGCCGCAGGTCCGGTTCATTCTGGGTGATCCATGCAGGAAGGTTTTCCTGTGTGATCAGCCAGTCGGTTTCTTTCTTTTGCATCTTGAAAAGGATGCGGTCGCCGCGGTCATCACATACATTTACTGTAACAGTTTCCTGTTCGGGGCTTCTCAGTTTCCGGAAGTTGAACTCACGGAGCCTTCCCCCGGCCTTTACTAACAGGGAAAACTGCACCAACGGGGTAAATTGAAGTTCCATACTAATCAGCGTTAAGCGTTGAAAGCAACAATTAGTATGCTAAGCTCTGCTTTCAGTCCATGAAAAGTTCTTCACATTATTGATTGTACACAAACGAAGTTGAAGAAAGGATCACTATCGAATCAATGTAAAGATCCCTTTTTGAAAATAGGGTTTGTCCAGGTAGTCCACCGCTTTTACTGCCCATACATAGGTACCGGCGGGTTGTAACACAGCATTCACCCTGCCATCCCATCCTTTCCCATTTTGCCGGGTACTGAAGAGCAGCTGCCCCCAGCGGTTATAGATACTGAAGTATTCGATGTTTTTGATCCCTGCGGCAATGGGGCGAAGCAGGTCGTTGAGCCCGTCGTGGTTGGGTGTAAATGCAGTAGGAACAAAAACGGTGGGTCCTGTTTTAAACACTTTGATCATAATATAACCTGTTGCGCTGCATCCATTGGTATCAATAGCGGTCACCCGGTATTGCAATCCTGCTGAAGGGCTGTTGAAGAGTGCGACAGGATTTGGGATATTGTCAGCCGACAGGTTGGCAACCGGCAACCAACTGTAACTTACGCCGCCGGTAGCATTTAGTTGCAATGGCTGACCCACCACTACGGCCGTATCATTTCCGGCTGAAACTTTTGGACGGGGAAAAACCGTTACCAGCACGGTGTCCAGTCCCGGTTTGGGACAGCCTCTTGTATCATAGGCAGCGAATATAAATGGAGTCGTCCGCAAAGGATAAGCAATAGGTGCAAGTGCTGTGGGATCGTCAATAAAGGCAGCAGGCGACCATCTCCATGAACTGCCATCTGTAGCACCGTTCAGTTGTGCAGGGGCATTGTAACAAACAGAAAGGTCTTCTCCCGCATCAGCGGTGGGATAAGGGACAGGTGTGACAATAATACCCCTTGTTGCCGAGCAACCACCGATCACAGCCGTCACCGTATAAGTGGTTGTGGCAGGAGTAAGGACAAAGGGATTCTGCACAAAAGGATTGATAACCTGTGCGGCAGGCGTCCATATGTATTGCAGCCCATCCGAAACAACCCTTAATTGTGTGGTATCCCCGAGACAGATAGTGCTGTCATTCATCGGGAGCAGCGTTACAAAGTTTACCACCCTTACCCTTACTGAATCCCTGTTGGTACAGCCGCCGGCATTCAGGTTCACATAATAAGTGGTGCTGAAGGGTGGCGATACTTGTGGGGTGGGAGATGTGGGGTCGGAAATGTTTACCGGGGGAGACCAGCTGAAGTTTCCCGTTCCTGTCGCCTGCAGCACCAGGTTATCATTAATGCAGATCAGTGTGTCACGGAACGCAAGCGACAGGGGCGGGCCCGTCACTACTGTAATTATTTTTTCAACCGTATCCCTGCATCCTTTTGTATCGGTTGCGATCAGCCGGACTGTTTTATTACCTGTTTGAGGGTAGGCGTAAACAGGATCTTGCAGGGAGGATATATCCAGCGCAGTAGATAGCTCGCCAAAATCCCAGTTCCATGAATTGGCAACGCCGTAAACTGAACTTGTTTGATCGGTGAAGCTGGTGGGCCTTGTAACACAGCCGCCGGTGAAGGAGAAGTCCGGTACAAAACCGGGATACACTTTTAACAGCGCAATGGTGGAATCGGCGCAGGTAAGGCCACGGTTGATGACAAGTTTTATATTGAACTGACCTGTATCTGTAAATGTGTAATTCAGGGTTGACCCGTTGAAAATATGCACAGGGTTTCCGGCCTGGTCTGTTATTTCCCAGATGGTGGAGGTTATGACCGGGCTGCTGTTCTGGTTTACCAGTGAAATGGTTTGTGTGCTGCCGCACAAAAAATATTCGGCATCCAGGGAAGCCGAAGCAATGCTGCAGTCTGCCACATTGATCTGGATGTCTTTTCGCTGCACAGCAATGACCTGGCCGTTCCGTATCTCCTCCACACACACGGTAACCACATAGATACCGGCAGCCGGAGCCACACCCTGTATTAAACCAGTATTGCCGTTAACGGAAATTCCACTGCCCAGCGGCTGGCTGGCGGAATAAGCAGGACTGGCGTAAGGAACAGAAGGAAAGGGGGGAGGTTCCGATCCGGAGGCACCGCCACCTGTTGCGGTACTGTTATAGGCTGCACAAAAAGAATAATGCAGTTCATCACCATCGGGGTCAGTTGCTGCAAAACTGTAGGTAAAACTGTTGCCTTCGCAAACCAGAACCAGGTCGCTCCCGGTGAACCGGGCACTGTTGTTTTGTGGAGCTGTTCCGATTGGCAAACTGCCTGGTATTTCTCCGGTAAAAGTGGCCCCTACGCCGGTGTAGCCGGGTGTGAAGTTATTGATGCCTGCAATGCGGTAGTTGATCTGGCTGGCTAGCACATACCCATCCGGCGAAGCAGGCACCGACACCGTGAAAGTATAATATGCCACAAAAAAACAGACTTGCGGCGGGTTGCTGATGCAGGGATTGTTCATGGGCAGGCTGATATTCAGCAGTTGAGTCATAGGGGCGCTGATATCCTGGAATCTGGAATTGTCCGTTTTATTGAACACAGCTACAACAGTCGGGTTGGGGAAATCGGCGGTGCTGCCACAGCGCTTATAGTACTTCATGGTCACGTTATACTGGTGGCGGCCATTGCTGAAGCCCATGTAGGTGTAATACATTTCCCCACCGGTGATATGACCGGCATTGGCTGTTGAAAACAGCAGCAGCAACAGGGTGGTAGTGATTACCCGTTTCATAGTTCTGACTGCAGGGGGTGCCAGTTTTTGTACAAGGCTATTAAAATTAAACATTTAAACGGCGGCAGCTTTGTCACGGTTGCTTCTTATGCAACTGACAGCTGGGTTTCAAGGTCTATTACAGACAGCAACAATTCATCGTTATTTATGTTTAATTTACGCAGCATTTATCGCTAAAGATTGACGCATGAGAAAAATACTGTTTACCTTCTTACTGTCCCCTTTTTTTGTAATGGCCCAGGATACCACGGCCAATCAGTGCAGGCTGATAAAAGAAACCGATCCCTACACCAAAGAAACCAAATTTTCCACCGGTTTTGTTTTTCTGGATGGCGGTTCGGTGACGATTGATGCGGACAGGAAGGAGATCATTGTTTTATTTTCCCTGGACGGGCCCGAAAAATGCTTTGATAATAACGGGACAGCCGATGTTTTCTTTGAAGGCATCAGATCCAAAACAATGAGCCGTAATGCCGGCACGATGAATTGTGAAGGGCTGTTCCAGTTTGTATTTAAGAACACCCACAGCACACCCACTACCTTACTGCAGCGGATCTGCACCAAAAAGATCACCCATATCATTTTCACCGGGAATGGTAAAAAACCCATTACCGTGAATGTGGGCCCCAAAGAACAGGAGGCGCTGATGGCGCTGGCGAATTGTTTGGTGAAGGAAGGGAGGACACTGATCAAATAAAAAAAGCCGCATCATACTATGCGGCTTTCATCTACAATAATCTTGTTCTAATACCGGTAATGCTCCGTCTTGAACGGCCCGCTTTTCGGTATGCCGAGATAATCAGCCTGCTCCTTGGTCAGTTCATCCAGTTCCACTCCGATCTTGGCTAAATGCAGCCTTGCTACCTTTTCATCCAGGTGCTTTGGCAGCACATATACTTTGTTCTCGTAGTTCTTGTTGTTGGTCCAAAGCTCTATCTGTGCCAGGGTCTGGTTGCTGAATGAATTGCTCATTACAAAAGAAGGGTGACCAGTTCCGCAGCCCAGGTTCACCAGGCGGCCTTCGGCGAGGATGATGATATCCTTGCCCTCCACATTATAAATATCCACCTGGGGTTTGATGGTGTCTTTGGAATCACCATAATTGGTGTTCAGCCAGGCAATGTCGATCTCAATATCAAAATGCCCGATGTTACAGACAATGACTTTATCTTTCATCAGTTTGAAATGGGCGCCGGTGATAAGGTCGCGGCAACCGGATGCTGTAACCACGATATCGGCTTCTTTCACCGCATCGATCATTTTCTTCACCTCAAAACCGTCCATGGCAGCCTGCAGGGCACAGATCGGGTCAATCTCCGTTACAATAACACGGCAACCCGCACCTGCCAGTGAAGCAGCAGAACCCTTCCCCACATCACCATAACCACCTACTACGGCTATTTTACCAGCCAGCATCACATCCGTGGCACGGCGGATGGCATCCACCAGGCTTTCCTTGCAGCCGTATTTATTATCAAATTTGGATTTGGTAACCGAATCGTTCACATTGATAGCAGGCATTGGTAAGGTCCCTTTGGCCACCCTTTCATACAGGCGGTGAACACCGGTGGTGGTTTCTTCAGAGATACCTTTTACATGCTGCACCAGCTCCGGGTATTTATCCAGCACCATATTGGTGAGGTCGCCGCCATCATCCAGTATCATGTTAAGCGGCTTGTCTTTACCACCAAAGAAAAGGGTTTGTTCGATACACCAGTCTGCTTCTTCAATAGTCTGGCCTTTCCAGGCAAATACACCATTACCGGCAGCGGCGATAGCAGCAGCGGCATGGTCCTGCGTGGAAAAGATATTGCAGGAGCTCCATTTTACTTCAGCACCGAGGGCAGCAAGGGTTTCAATAAGTACAGCAGTTTGAATGGTCATGTGCAGGCAGCCGGCAATACGGGCACCTTTTAATGGCTGGGAAGGACCATATTCCTTGCGGATACTCATCAGGCCGGGCATTTCTGCTTCGGCTAATCTTATTTCTTTGCGGCCCCATCCGGCCAGCGAAATGTCTGCCACTTTGTAAGGCAGGCTGAAATCAATGGATTTAATTACTGTTGACATTGTATTAATTTTCGGGTGCAAAAGTACAGTTTACCCGCCAATAAACTGGCTTGTGCTGCAACTAATTTTATATAACCGTATAAATGGTTATACACAACAGACTATTAAACCAACCTGCTGGTTTTAAGTTAATAAGGTATCTTTGAATACAATAAATCAGCAATATCAATGTTTGTATATGATACAGTCTCGGAAGCTGTGAACGGATTGAAGAAGAGGGGCTACGAACTGGATTTCAACCTGTCTGAAAACTGCATCATCTGCCATGGCGATAAGTTCGATATTAATGACTTTGAGATAGTGGAAATTCACCGGTTCGAAGGCAATACCGATCCTTCAGATGAAGCGGCTGTGTATGCCATTGAATCAACCGGCGGGGAAAAGGGAGTGCTGGTAAGCGGTTATGGTATATCTGCAGAAGGTATGAGCGCCGAAATGGTAAAAAAATTGAGGATTGACCGGAACTGATGGCCGGTATTATTCATCCTGTACCCGGATCTGATAAACTTGTTGTATGAAAAAAATGGTTAAGGCTTGCCTGCTGGCAGCGATAGGCTGTTCGCCGGTTCATGCCCTTGCACAAAAGGACAGCATCAGGCTGATCTGCCCGCTGAATGATGCCATAGTGGTTCCTCCTCCAAAAAATCAGGTGAAGTTTGACGAACCGGATATGTGTATCGTATTGATGAGCATACCCGATTCGGTAGTGAAATCGGTGGGGTTGGGAAGGATCACCAATACCGAGAATACGGAAGAGTCGGGGTATGGCGTAGTACTCTTCTCAAAAATAAACGGAAAGGAATATTATTTCTGGTACACCGGTATGAACAAACTGCTGGTGCGCCGCAATGATGCGGTAAAAGTGGGACAGCCCCTGGGCTATATTTCCCCGGGGAGCAAGATAGAACTCACCATGTATGAATTCGAAACACCCATTGACCCTACCAGGTACCTGGATTGCAAAGGGATTCTGAAACATGATTAGGGGAGGGAACCACCGATCTTTTTCTCCATTATATAATCGTTCATGTAGTAGCCACTACCGATATCGATATCTTCTTCCTGCGTTACCGCGAAACCCAGCCTTTCATAAAAATCCCTGGCTTTATTGTTCCGGTTCACATTCAGACGAAGGGCTTTCCCACCTTTGCGGGCAATGGCTTTCAGGATCTCCCCGATCACAAACTTACCGGCGCCTTTTCCCTGCAGGGTGGGCAGGATATAGATCTTGTGCAACCTGTACACACCCGGTTCAATGAGACTGAATGAAGCAAAGCCCACCGGCTCCTTTCCGTCGCTGATGATGATGAACTCATGCTGCTCTTTCATCTGCTGCTGCAACGACTGCTCGCTATACATCATCCCGAGCATGTATTCGATCTGTTCGGGCGACAGGATGGTGGCATAGGTCTGCGGCCATACTTTCAGGGTCAGGTCCCTGATAAGCGGGATATCTTTCTCATAAGCCCTGCGTAATGTTAGTGCGGCGCCGGGCATGAAAGTTCTTTGTGACAAAATACGGTGCTTTGCGATCAGGTTCCAGCTGAGCCTTAATGCCACGATGAATGAGATAACGGCACCCAGGAATAAAAGGATGTCGGACACATAAGGTTCCATCTCCGGCGACTGCTGCCAGAAAAGAAAAGTATCATAAGTGCCATGGAAAAATACCGCCCAGAAAATGCCGAGTATCGTTAATGCGGTTGTACGGTGTGTTTCAAACTTTGCCCGCCCCACATGGTAACCCATGAGCACCCCAAAAGTGGCATGGGCCGGAACAGATAAAAACATCCTTAACAAGGCCACCTGGTAGCCCTGTCCATACTGGGCAGAGTTGATAACATAAAATATGTTTTCCAGGGTGGCGAAGCCCATGCTCACCATTACCCCGTATACAATACCATCAAATGGCTCATCGAAACTCTTTTTGCGGTAGGCATATAAGCGAAGGGCAGCGAATTTGCATAATTCCTCAGTCAATGCCACAATAAAAAAAGCCTTAACTGCCTGGTCTGCAAGGCTGTTGCTAAAATTATCTACAAATGCCTTTTCGATATAGAATGCGGGTACTATACTGAGTACTCCAAGAAAAAAGCTGACAATAAGGTTGAGTTTTGGCTCCCGGTTATAAGCATCCCGGTGAAAGATAAAAAGACAAATGGCCAGACCCGGTGCAATGGCAAGGGCAATGTAATCCATAGTCAAGCTGTTGGCAGGAAAGATAAGTAAAATGGCAAATGGGTTCTCCCAAATACAAACGAGGCTGTCTTAAAAGTAGTAAGTAACACAAAGGGCTAAGAAAACACAAAGATCGAAGAAGTTATTTTTCATAATCAATACGTTGTGTTCTTCGTGTCGTCCTTTGTGTTCGTTGTGTTCCCTTTTTATCAAATTTTAAGACAGCCTCGTCGTTTGTCAGTTATCCTTTTTGCTGAATATCTTTTTCAGGATACCTTTTTTCTTTTCAGGTTCTTTTGCAGCCGAACCGATCGGAACAGCATCATCTTCTTTTTTGATTGGAGGAGTGGTAGCAGTGCGGTTGGAATCTTTCCTGGGTTTCTTGTCCTCATCCTGCACAGGTTTGGATTCGGGGCCGATAGAATCAACCGGGTCATAATCATTGTAATCATCCTGGGTGCCCACACCCTGGTCATCGCCTTCGGCACCGGGGCTGGGATCCATATCGCTGATGACGATGTCGGCACTCATCATTTCATTTTCCAGTTCGGCAGGGCGTACAAACTTTGCATCTTTTTCAATCCCCAGTTTTTTATTGGCCAGCACTTTCCTGAAAAAATATTCGGCGATTGGGCGGGCGATCCGGTTACCATCACCAGTATTGCGCATAAAAGTATATTCGAAACCCACCCATGACCCGGCCAGTAACTGTGGAGTATAACCAATGAACCAGGCATCGGCGTTATCATCTGTAGTTCCTGTTTTGCCACCCATCTCTGCAGCGCCAACCCTTGACCTTAATCCCCTCGCAGTTCCCTTGTCCACTGTTCCCTGCATCATGCGGCACATGGTATAAGCCGTTACTTCGCTCACCACTTCTTTGCGGTTTGCACTGTAATCAAATCTTTTTATCACATTGCCGTTCCGGTCCTCAATGCGGCTGATAGAGTAGGGTTTGGTGGAAAATCCCCGGCCGGCAAAAAGGGAATATCCCCAGAGCATTTCATACATGGAAAGATCGCAGGTGCCCAATGCAATAGAGGGAAATGGTTTTACCTCGGTGGGTATACTGATACGACGAAGAAAATCTGCAAATTGTCTTGGCCCTACCTGCTTCATGATGTAGGCAGTGGCGCAGTTTTTTGAGAAGGCCAGCGCATTGGCCATACTCATGGTCCCGCCGCCGCACCTTCTTCCGGAGGGTACCCAACCCGAGCCCGGGAAAAATTGTGCGGTATTCTCGCACTCAGTTTCCGGTGTAAATCCCCTTTCTTCCATGGCCTGTGTGTACAGGAATGGTTTGATAGTGGAGCCTACCTGTCTTTTTGTTTTCAGGTTGATGTGGTCGTTCTTGTAAGTCTTGAAATTGATGCCTCCCACCCAGGCCCTTACTTCACCGGTGACAGGGTCCATGGCCATAAAACCGGCCTGTTCCATCTGCAGGTGGTATTTAATGGAGTCCATTGGCGTCATCACCGTATCTTTTTCTCTTCTGCTGTTCCAGGCAAATACTTTCATCTGCACTTTCACATCAAAGCTGGCCCTGATCTCTTTATCGCTCAATCCGTCTTCCTCCCCGTTTTTCCAGCGGTCTGATTCTTTGGCGGCCTTTTCCAGAATTTTTTCACGTTTTTTCCATATAGAACCATTTTTAAAATCTAAACGGGTATCGATCCCTTTCTGCAGGGCAGTCATCTGCTGGGCCATTCCTTCTTCAGCATATTCCTGCATCTGCGTGTTGATGGTGGTATAGATCTTTAAACCATCATCATAGATATTATAAGACCTGCCATTCGGTTTTTTAATTTCCTTCAGCACTTCTTTTATTTCTGTTTTGAGTATTTCCCTGAAATAAGGTGCATAGCCGGTGTTCTCGTCCAGTCTTTTATAATTGAGTTTGATAGGCAGTGCCTTTAGCCTTATCGCTTCCACAGAGCTGATCTTTCCGTTCACTTCCATTTGCCCGATGACCACATTACGCCTTTCCAATGCAGCTTTGGGGTTGCGGACCGGGTTGTAAATACTGTTGCCTTTGAGCATACCCACCAGCAGGGCGGATTCTTCCACATTCAGCCGGTCGGGTTCTTTCTGAAAAAAAGTACGGGCGGCATTGCGGATTCCGTAGATATTATTGCCAAAGGGAACGGCATTGAGGTATAAGGTGATGATCTCTTCCTTCGTAAAATTTTTCTCGAGTTTGATGGCAATGATCCACTCTTTCAGCTTTTCAATGACCCGCCAGGCCCTGTTTTTACTGCCCTGGTCCAGCAATGCTTTTGCCAATTGCTGGGTGATGGTGCTTCCGCCGCCCTGTGTGCCGGCAGTCATCACAGCCCTGAGGGTAGACTTGCCATCAATACCACTGTGTTTGTAAAACCGTTCATCTTCGGTGGCTACCAGCGCATCGATCACATGCCGGGATATATCCCGGTATTTTACATTGCTGCGGTTGCCTCTTTCCGTGTAATATTTCCCCATCAGGGTACCGTCTTCGGCATATACTTCCGATGCCTGGAGGATGGAAGGGTTTTCCAGTTCTGCCAGCGAAGGCATTTTGCCAAAGAGGCCAAAATTGGCCAGTAGTATCAGGATGATAAATGCGGCGAAACCTCCAAAAAAAATGCGCCAGAAAATGCGGACTCCTTTTTTCATACAGGGTTATTGGTTATGCTGGTGCCGGGTACTCACAATCGCTACCGAAATTAAGAAAAAGCAGCAGGGAAGGGGGGAGCGGCTGATTAATTTTTTCCCAAAAATCTCTCTCTGTTTATGGAGAGGGCAGGCCCGACGATAAATGTTCCGACGCCTTCGGGCCGGAATCGAGACATTTATCGTCTCTGATCTGGCTCCGACCGGAGCGTCGGAGATGAGGTTAAAACTTACCCGGCCAGTACTGGTTCAGGAAAGCTCTGTAAGCCTCCACATCCAGGTTGGCTTTCAGCAGGTCAAAATTCGCATCCGTCATGATGACAAAATTGTATTTTCCCCCCTTCAGCCAGGGAAGGATCTGTGTGGCAGTTTTGGGGCGGTTGGCATCCACATAGGCCACGGCATCGGCCGCATTGGTAAATGGCGCTATCATCAGCAGGCGGTTATCGGCATCCAGCTGAAAAAGATCTACAGAGTAGGTCTTGTTGTAATAAGTGTCTTTGTTGTGCCGGATAAAAGCATTCTTGGCTTCATTCACAAAAACAGGGTCCACCTTGTTCATCACCAGCACCACGTAATGCGGTTCGTTTGTATTGTACGAATAAGGTGAAATGATCTTCCTGGTCAATGTATCTTTTCCAGGTTGTGTGGGCCTGTTAACGATTGGCGGTGGTTTTTTGGATGTGGTATCTCCAGTTGGTCTTGTCACTACCGGCACTATCGTCCGCCCGGCAGTGGAATCAGTGGCACGGGTCACCACCATATTGCTCAGTTCTTCTTCTATCTGCGCTCTTCTTTGTAATACGTCAATGAGATTTTGTGCTTTGGGAGCCATCGGTGAAGAAGCAAACAGGCTAACGATATCATCCAGCACTCTTATTGCAATGCTGTCTTTTCGCTGTTTGATATGATACACCGCTTCGATATACAGCAATTGCGGTGTCCAGAAATGCTTTCCGTATTTGGCGTCAGCTGCTTTCTTCTGATTAAGGGCTTCCTCAAATTTCCCTTCTATGAAAAGGTCGTAAATGTCTTCGTATGTTTTTGTCGCCACTTCTTTTTCAGTCAATACCGGGTTTTTACCGGTTGCCACAATAGTGGTGAGGTTGCTCGAAGCAAATTTTTCAGTCATCAGTTTTTTAATAGCGTCAGCTTTGGCCGTTTCTCCGTTCTTTTTATAGCAGTAATACAAATTAAACAGCAGTTCATCCATCGGCTGGAAAGCGCTGTAGCGGCTGCGAAGCTGTTCCAGTGTTTCAGTACCCAGCTGGCAGTCCTCGATCTCCTGGATATAGGCTTTGCCTAAAGCAAATAATGCCTGCTGCAGCGAATCATTGGACTGTTTCAATTGTGCTTCCGTTAGCGGCAGGTTGGCATACAGGGCATCATAACTGAGTTCACCAGTTCCCCCGGCAGGGTTAACCCCGGATGCAGTTGGTTTAGCTCCCGTTCCAACGTTGTTTACCATCCTGCCCATAATGGCGGCACTGCGGCGCCAGTTGTCAATATTGGGGCGGTTGCCCCATTTGGCTTTGAATTCATTTTGCCCCCTGGTACGGGATGCGGCATTATAAAAATACCATTCACCTCTTGGCTGGTTGGCCGGGAAGAGGTTATTGTTGCTGGCAATTGGGTTCGCAAAGGGCGATGCAGCAGGTCCATCATCTTTCAATCCCTGTTGCTTGCGCAAAGTCTTCACCAGTTGCTTTACAAAATCCTTTCGCTGTTCTTCCGGCATGGCGGCAATACGCTGCAGGCTGTCCTGCCGGTAAATGATCTCTGCATTGGTAGCGATAACGGCCAGGGATTTTTTACGGGCCGTGATGACCTCCGGGTTCTTGATAGCCGGGTCGGCTATATTCACACTGTCGTAATAGTTGTAGGCCTGACGGTATTGTTTTTTAGCCAATGATAATTCAGCCAGCTGGATAAAGGCTTTGTTCCGCTGGGAAGGGTCACTGCCGGCGAATCGTGTGCTTTTCTGCAGCAGGACCATGGCCTCATCCACTTTATTGGCCTCCAGCAGCATTTGTGCGGCCATATAGTAGATGATGTCCTGGTAGTCGGCATATTTATCCCGCTTTGCCATCTTCACCAGCTCGGCAACATTTTTTTCAATGCTTTTCTCTCCCCCGTCTTTATCGGACCGGATAGTGGCAAGCCTTGCATAGATCTCCAGTATCAGGTCGGTGGTATGGCTGATCACCTTACCATAATATTTTTCTGCTTCCTTGTGTTTACCGCTGAGCTCAAATAACTGTGCGGCCAGGTATTCCCACCGGGCCTTTTCCTGCAGGTTGGTGGCATTGCTGAGTGCCAGGATCAGGTGCACGGCGGCACTGTCCCATATATTCTGTTTGTAAAACCAGTAAGCCTGCACTTCATGCAGGTCATTCTGTAATCTTTTTGGAAAGACCGGGTCGTCTCTCAGGGTTACGATCAGGCTGGCGGCTTCGGCAAACTGGTCCTGTGCCAGGAAGTTTCTGATCTGCCAGATAAAGGCGTCGTTGCGGCTGGGCGGTTCTGACAATAACTTTTTGGGTAAACTCTTTTTCTCTTTCGTAGCAATACTCAGCGCCGAGTTACCATCCCTGGCGCTGCCGATGGTGATGTAGTAACCGTCTTTTTCTTTCGGTGCAAAAGCATAATTGATGAACTGGAACATCAGGTAGGCCGAATCAAATTTCTTTTGCAAATAAAAAGAAGCACCCCAGAGCATATAAAGATTGTCGATCCAGTCGCCACGGAGGTCATGGAGGGCTACGCCGGTAGATGATTTGTAGGTGATGGAATCTAATTTTATCGAATCCCCCGCTGTGGCATCCAGGGTGTAATTATAAAAGGGCAGGAGTTGGGAGTAATCATCCTTAAAGGCCTCCTTAGCCTTTTCCAGCACTTCATTCAGCTTATTGTTGGCATTAAAGTAATAGTTGAAGTGGGTAACGGTGTTCTGGATGAACCGTTTGGGCAGGCCAAACTTGCCCTGGTCCGATTTTTCGGACCGCAGTAACCTTTCATCGTATTCCTTTGGTTTTTTGATATCGAAAGCAAAGCCCAGCTGCCCGTGAGCCGTGAAGCTGATGCCGATAGCCATCGGGAAGCAAAGGATAAGGCAAAATTTAGCAGTTACAGTATTTCGGAGGGCTCGCATTTTCCGTCGCAATCTAAAGGCTTATTAACTGAATTTCAAATATTTTAGTATAAAACTAAGGCAATTTTTCTTACGTTTTTATACAGGCGGGAACTGGTAAAAGCAATACCCATTGCTTACCTTTAATCCCCTTAAACATTGGTTATGGTAAAATTAGATGCCGGCGCCACGCTCAAACGGCTGCGCAACCGTTACCGGCTGGTGGTGATGAATGACGATACCTACGAGGAGGTGGTGACCTTTAAACTCTCACGCCTGAGTGTATATATCATGTTGAGCACAATTTTTGTAGTATTGGTAGGGTTAACAGTAGCCCTCATCGTTTTCACACCTCTGAAGTATTATATCCCCGGCGTTGGCACCGATTACAAATCAGTAACGGAGCTGAAACAGCTGAAATACCGGGTGGATGAACTGGAAAAACAGAATGCTAATAATGTTCAATATATTGATGGGATCAAAAAAGCATTAAGCGGCGGTGGATCAGTGAAATTGGATACCGTAAATCTGAATGTACCACCTGCTGAAATTTCAAATGATTAATAAACAAACCTATGTTTAACAGCAAAAACAAAACCGAAATGCCAAACCAAACACCCGCCGGCAACGGCACCACGCTTATCAGCGCAGGTACCAAACTGAAAGGCGACATCAGCAGCAACGGCGACCTGCGGATCGACGGCACCATCATCGGCAATATCCAGAGTTCTGCCAAGATCATCATCGGGGCCAGCGGTGTGGTGGAAGGTGATATTACAGGCAACCAGGCCGATATTGTAGGTAAGGTATCCGGCAATATCAAAGCAAAAGAGATACTCCAGTTGAGGGGAGAATCTGTGGTGACCGGGAATTTATATGCCGGTAAACTGCAGGTGGAACCTTCGGCCACTTTTAACGGGCAGTGCCATATGGGCGCCAACATTGTGGATATGAATAATAATGAACAGCAAACCGCCTCCAGATAGTAATAAGCGTTTCCTGATGCGCTATGCCGCCCTTGGCTCACAGTTGCTGGCAGCCATAGCCATCGGGGTATTTGCCGGTCTGAAAGCAGACAAATGGCTGCACACATCCCCGTTGTTTGCCTGCTTATTACCTTTGCTCATCCTGTCGCTTATCTTTTACAAGCTGTTCAGGGAAACAAGCAAGAACAAGCCCAATGACTAAGAATCCGCTGCAACACTTAAGACCCATCCTTTTCATTTTTGTTTTTATCACTGCCTTCTGCATTACCGGAAAAAAATGGCTGGCAAAGCAGGGCATTCAGCAGGATGTTGTGCTGGTGGGCAACCTTATCCTTTTTGCGGTGAGCCTCCTGGCGTATTATTTAAACCACCGTTCACTGAGATCTGCTAACCCGCAGGCATCTGTGCGGGCCATGTACGGCAGTTTTATGATCAAATTTTTTGTGCTGGCCATTGCCGCATTTGTTTATATCATGATAGCAAAGAAAAATGTAAACAAACCCGGGCTTATTATCTGCGCCGGCCTGTACATCCTCTACACCGTTTTTGAAACCCGGGCCATGCTAAAACTGCTGAAACAAAAGAAAGAAACAACCGTATCAAATAAATAGCCGGTGGTCAGACCGGGACGGTCAGACCAGTGAACACCATGCCTAAGAAAGAAGTTCCTGTTGATCATTTACAGCATTATTTGCCACCCGGTACAGCGCCTGCGGTAACCGCTTACCTGCACCAACACAAAATACACCTGACGGTTGCCCGGGAAAGAAAGAGTATCCTTGGTGATTACCGGCACCGCACAGACTATCACAACCACCGTATCAGCGTTAATGGCAACCTCAATAAATTCTCCTTCCTCATCACGTTGCTGCATGAGCTGGCCCACCTGCTCACATTTGAACAACACAGCAAAAGGGCAGCAGCACATGGGCGGGAATGGAAAACGATCTACGGGCAGTTGCTGCACCAATTCATCCTGCACAAGATTTTTCCTGCGGAAATTGAAAGAGAATTGCTTCTGTCATTAAAAAACCCCGCTGCCAGTAGTTGTGCTGAAGATGGATTGCTGAGGGTATTGCGGAAATATGATAAGGAAAATAATGGCCACTGCCTGGTTGAAGAGATCCCTGCTAATTCATTGTTCCGTTTAAAAGACGGCAGGGTATTTCAAAAAGGGGAGAAGCTGCGGAAACGATTTAAATGTGTGGAAATGAACACGGGGAAAATGTACCTGTTCAGTCCTGTTTATGAGGTAGAACAGGTTAGTGGGTAGTGGTAAGTAGCAAGTGGGTCTTCCCACTCGCCATTCCCTACTGGCTACTCGCCAACTGTTTCATCATCCACAAACTGCAACCCGTATGCCCGCTGTTGCCCATCGGGCCTTCCAGGTATTCAAACCCAAATTTGGCATAGATGTTCAGCGCCTGCTTCAGTTCGGGCATTGATTCGAGGTAAACTTTTTTATAGCCCTTTTCCTTTGCTACGGCCAGGCATTTTTCGATCAGCGTCCTGCCAAGCCCTGTACCTCTTGCTGCTGGAAGCAAATACATTTTTACCAGCTCGCAGGTATCATCCGGCAGGCCATCTGTAGGGTAGATACCTCCGCCGCCCACGATCACCCCGTCAACTTCCGCAACAAAATAGGCTGATCTTTCCTTTTGGAATACCTCAAACAATATATCCGTTGTGGGGTCGAAATAAACAGTGTTCGGATGATTGGCACCGAATTCAGCCAGGGTGTCTTTTACAATTTTTGAAAGAGCAGGGTTATCTGATGGTTGAATATTGCGGATCGTAATGTTCATTAAGCAAATATAAAAAACCCCGCCCTGCTGCGCAGAACGGGGGAAACCATCAATATGAAACCCTTGTCTTTGAGGGACTGATGCAGCCGGGCGGAGGATTGCATAAATTTTTTTTGGGGAATCGCCGGAAGCGGCAGTCTAATAACCGGGTCTGGTATTTTATTTAAAAAATCATTACGGTGGCGGATGATATGGTCGTGAAAACGGGGTTGCCATTCAAAACGAGGGTTGATGGGACGGGAAAATTTTGTGACAGCAGATTTAAATGATCCGGCCATAGCAGAAACAGAATTTTTGCCCTGGTTGCGAAAACGAAAATGTGGTGTGTTCGGTAGAGACAGGGCATGCCCTGTCTCGTTTGACGAAACAGGTACTGTTTAGCCGAATGTTTTGTTTTTATAATCAGGAGACAGGGAATATTCTGATTGATTTTTTTGTTCGTTTGTATCATCAGGAGACAGGGCATGCCCTGATTGATTTGTAGGTTCGTTTGTATCATCAGGAGACAGGGCATGCCCTGTCTCTACGGCGGGATCGGATATATTAATAATACCATGGACATGATTGGGCATAATCACAAATTCGCCCAATAATGTATTTTCAAAATGATCAGGGATTTTTGCCCAGCATTTGTCTGCAATAATTCCTATTTCATTCAGGTACATTTCATGATTTTTTATTTCACCAAAGAAATGTTCCCGGTTTTTGGTGCAGATGGTGATGAAATAGGAACCGGGACGGCTATAATCCCAACCGGCCAGCCTTGCAGATGGGATGCGGTATTTGTTTTTGAATTTCTCCATACAAGGATTCAAAAATTGACCCGGTATTATGTTTGGGAGACAGGGCATGCCCTGTCTCATCGTTATGCCACTGCTTTCTTCACCAGTTCTGCTGCCTCGCTCAGCAATATAGCAGACTGTACCTTCAACCCGCTTTCATCGATCAGCTTCTTAGCTTCAACGGCATTGGTGCCCTGCAGGCGGACGATGATGGGGATATTGATATTGCCCAGGTTCTTGTAGGCGTCAATTACACCCTGTGCCACCCGGTCGCAGCGGACGATGCCGCCGAAGATGTTGATCAGAATGGCTTTTACCGCCGGATCCTTCAGAATGATCTTAAACCCGGCTTCCACCGTTTGAGCATTGGCGGTACCACCCACATCTAAAAAATTAGCCGGTTCGCCCCCGCTGAGCTTGATCATATCCATGGTGGCCATGGCCAGGCCTGCTCCGTTTACCATGCAGCCTACATTGCCATCCAGCTTTACAAAATTCAAATTGTGCTTTCCTGCTTCCACTTCGGTGGGGTCCTCTTCGGTTGTATCCCTCAAAGAAGCCAGGTCGGCATGCCGCATCAGCGAGTTTTCATCCAGCCCCATTTTACAGTCCACAGCGATTATCTTATCATCGGATGCTTTGAACAGCGGATTTATTTCCAGCATAGAACAATCCAGTCCCACATAAGCACTATAAAGATTGGTGACAAATTTTACACAGTTCTTGAAGGCTTCTCCGCTCAGCCCGAGATTGAATGCGATCTTCCTGGCCTGGAAACCCTGCAATCCGCCGGAAGGGTGCACCCACTCCTTAAAAATCTTATCAGGGGTATTATGTGCCACATCTTCTATGTTCATCCCGCCTTCGGTACTGTACATGATCACATTCTGACCCCTGGTACGATCAAGCAAGATGGACAGGTAAAACTCTTTTCTTTCACTGTGACCATCATAGTACATATCGGCCGCTACAAATATTTTGTGGACTATTTTTCCTGCCGGGCCTGTTTGCACGGTTACCAGGGTGCCGCCGAGTATTTTACTGGCAAAGTCCTGCACATCTTCCAGCGATTTGGCCACTTTCACCCCGTTGATGCCATTTTCTTTAATGGTTCCCTTGCCACGGCCGCCGGCATGTATCTGTGCTTTTATCACGGCAAACTTGCTGCCGGTCTGGGTCTTTATCTGTCGATAGGCATCTTCAGCTTCCTGCACGGTGGTGCAGGCAAAGCCTTCCTGTACGGGTACATTGTATTTCTTCAGTAATTCCTTTGCCTGGTATTCGTGGAGGTTCATTGATGAATGATTTGCGGCGAAGATAAATGTTAGTGAATGATATAACCTCACCCCAACTATATACTTTTTGTTTGATGACTCTGCCACCCCTCTCCTTCAGGAGAGGGGAATCGGGAACTCCGAAAATCAGAGTCATGATGGGGTGAGGTTAAGAATGATGTACTAACTTTCACCCATGCGATGGTCTTTCGGTTTATGTATTTTTCTGCTCTCCTGCCAGCCGGTTAAAAAAATGAACTGGCCGGAACGTCGTTCGGCATTGACGGGAACTGATTTTTACAAACAGGCGGCAGCGATGAAATGGGCTGCCCGGGATTCGTTTGCCCTGCAGGAAATACTGGCGGGAAATGTGCCGCATTTTCTGAAAAAATTTATTGCAATACATGTTTCGGTCAGGGATTCATCAAATGGAAGAATGATCCGGGCCACTTATTATGCTTCGCCGGATTACCTGGCCATCGGGACTGACCATGACTGGGCGAGGATCAATATAACACCCATGGCTGCACAACGGATCGCAGACAGCTTTCAGTGTTTTCTGTCAACCCGGAAAATCGCTGATGATATTTACCATGCAGCCAAAGTAAAACTAGAGCCGGTACCGATGTATGCCTGCCGCGACAGTACACCCACCATGTGGCATCATCATCTTTTTATCGAAGGCCAGCGAAAGGGAAGGAAAGGATTGATAGCCGGGATAAAAAAAGATGTGGTCATCAGCGGAAAAATCACCCGTGATGCCAAACCCGGAAGGTTGGCCATTTATGGCTGGCATAAGCCCGATGGCAAACCTATCCAGCCGCTTTACACAGGGCATGTGAACTGGTGGGTGGATTACAGCCAGGGCATACGATTAGTGTACAGGAAAATAAAAGTGGAGGGCAAATGGATGGATTATACGGATGTGCTGAAGCACCCCGTTCTGCAAAAGCTTTTGTGTGATGAGGCCTTTTGTGATTTTGACCGGTATGAGTATTAATCACAAGCCCCGGATTTTTTTCTTACGTTTGCAGCTTCACCGCCGTTAGCAAGGGGTGCGGGATTCAACCGGTTTTTATGGGAAAAAAAGCGCAAAAAGAATTCAACGAAACAGTTAAGTTTTTAAAAAAACAATACAGCGGAACACCACAAGTGGGTATTGTGCTGGGGAGCGGCCTTGGCAGTTTTGTGGAGGAGATCGATATTGAGAAAGAAGTGGCCTATGAGGAGATACCCCACTTCCCGGTATCAACCGTGGAAGGTCATAAAAGCCAACTGATATTTGGCAAACTCAGTGGCAAGAACGTGATGGCCATGGCCGGTCGTTTTCATTTTTACGAAGGGTATAAAGCACAGGATGTGGTGTTTCCCATCCGGGTGATGAAACTCCTGGGCGTGGAAACATTGCTGTTATCGAATGCGGCAGGCGGTGTGAACACTTCTTACAAGGTTGGCGATATCATGATCATTAAAGACCATATCAGTTTTTTTACTCCCAATCCGCTGATCGGGAAAAATATTGCCGGCTTAGGCCCCCGTTTTCCTGATATGAGCGAACCATATAAAAAACATCTTATCCAAAAAGCAAAAGCGATAGCAGCCGTGCACAACTATGATATAAAAGAAGGGGTGTATGTAGCGGTGACCGGCCCCACTTTTGAAACAAGGGCTGAATACAAACTGATCCATATCCTGGGTGGCGATGTGGTGGGCATGAGTACCGTGCAGGAGGCGATTGTGGCCAATCACATGGGGCTTGATGTATTTGCGGTGAGTGTGGTGACGGATGTAGGTATCCGGGAAGATGAAAACAAGATTACCCATGAAGAAGTGCTCGAAGCCGCCAAAGTTGCTGAGCCCAAACTGGCTACCATCTTTAAAGAACTGGTGGCGGCTCTTTAACGCATCGTTTTGACAGTGAACTACCGCGTACTGCATAGCTTTTACCATTGCACAATTAACAAACTTGTCGCCTCCCTAAAAGCGTAGTAGTATACCTTTGCAGTGATGAACAGCAAAGTTTTTTTTGCTTGTACTATGTAGCTGGTGAACAAATCCGAATAATCCGGATCATAAAAGCGAAGTAGTATACCCGTTCCGGTCTTTCTAACTAAAACTTCTGTTACCTGGTAAAGAAAATTACATACTTACTGTTTGCCGCTTTCTTTATCACTGCCCTTTCATCAGCAGCGCAGGAACCCACACCCGGTGGGAATATCGGTGGCAGGGTGCAGCAGCGGCTCGGCGGCATCCGCAGGGCCAATACCGGATCGGGTACGACGGACAGCCTGCGCCGCCGCAACAGGCATGAAGATTCCATCACCATCAGTTTCCGTTATCTCGACTCTTCGGGCACTTATAAACTGGATTCTTCCATAGGTGATTTTACAAGACGTTACCCTGTCCCCGCGACGCATATTTTCCTTGGCAATACGGGTACTGCCAGCCGGCCGCTGTTATTTTCACCAATGATGAATGCCGGTTTCGATCCGGGCTTCCATGCTTTTGATGTATATAAATGGAAACTGGAGAAAGTGAGGTTCTTTCAGACCACCCGGCCTTATTCTGAACTG
>JANNUI010000428.1:0-1560 GCA_031395125.1 Chitinophagaceae bacterium
GTGAGTAATAGCTTTAATTCGATGACTCGTTTTTCGGTTATTATTAAGTCTTGATTGTAATTCAGCTTTTCTTTTATTGAAAAATTGATTGACTGATTTCAAAGGCTTTCCATTGATAATAATAGGTTTAATTGCGTTTGAAGTGACACACGCCAAATTATTCAAGCCTAAGTCTATGGAAGCATATCTTCCGTTATTTTCTTTGGTTGGCGGTTCTTGCTTGAGGTAAATAATTTCAATACAAATGTGATTTCCTTTTGGAATCACTCGCACTTGTTGGATGTTTCGCTGAGTAGTTTCAATCCTCACATTTGTTCCTGACAGTTTGATAAACCCTTTCCTTAACTCGACTTTCGAGATGGCTTGAACTGTATAAATCAGTTGAAATTTACCCTCTTTGTCTAAATATTTCGGAATTCGTTTCTTTTTGTTGTCTTTTAATTTCAGTAAGCCAAACAATGATTTGAAGTTTTGTTCAACCATTTTCAAAGTTTGCTGTGAAACTTTGGTTGGTAAGGCATAATAATCAACATTTTTAGAATCAACAAATTGTTTATTGACGCTCTCATATTTCAAAAACTCCTTTTCAGCAAAATAATGTTGGCGAACTGCATACAAACCTGCGTTGTAGAGGTTTTTAGACAAATGAAGTTGTTCCGCCAATTCGCCATATCGGTTGTCTGATTCTTTGATTATGTGTTGTTCAACTAATCGCATTGTTCTAATTGTTTAATCAGTTTTTCAGTCTTTCGTTTAGTTCTTCGTTGTCCGTAAAGCCTTGCCGTAAAGGAGGTTATAATCGAAACAAAATCTTGCATCAAATCTTCTTTTTCATTAAGTTGAGGATTGATAATTTCAATTTTTCGCCCGTCAAGTTCAAGTAGTTTTTGAATATAATTCAAACCGAATCTTGCCAATCTGTCAGAATGTTCACAGACGATTAAGTTAATGGTTCGGTCTAACAGCAAAGATTCAAGTTTCGGACGTTTATCATTTAATCCGCTTCCAACTTCCACTACAATTTTAGCTACTTGATAACCTTTGGCGTTGCAATATGAAATCAGTCTATCCTTTTGTCTTTCAAGATTATCTTTATTTTCAGAACTCGAAACTCTCGCGTAAATAGCGACATTCAAAGACTTTTGTTCATCTTGAATAATTAGAACTCTGCCTGTTTCGGTTTTCACAGTTTCCAATTTACCCTGTTGAATCCAATTCCAAACAGTTCGATAGGTCACTTTATTGAGTTCAGCAAAATGGGAAATCTTGTATTTCATAAAATCTATGAAATACTATAACATAAACATCGTAATATTTCATAGAAATTACCACAAGATGCCATAAATATAATGTTCTTATTCAATACAAAAGGTCTGCGATTTCATCATATCTTCTGTTCATTGGAAGTTTCCCGATTGAAGTTTTAATTGAAATTTCCCACAGCGATGCAATGCTGATAAAAATTTCGTTGTTTTTATCAAGCATAATGCTTTTTGCAATCGGGCTGAATGACGAATTGCCTTCCATAAACCTAATGAAGACGTGAGTGTCAATCAAATA
>JANNUI010000431.1:0-2595 GCA_031395125.1 Chitinophagaceae bacterium
CACAATGTACACGGAGGCAACACAGAGGGATTCACTGTGATGCTTTGTGTCTCCCTGTCTCTGTGGTTTAAAATCTAATGCCCGACAGATGCTTACAAAAATATTTTACTTTTTGCCAAACCAGTTACGGGGATCCACCCGGTCTATCACCCTTTCCAGCATGTTTTTGGGCGGATGTTCTTCTTCGTAATAACTGCCATAGCCGTATCCATAGCCATAGCCGTACCGGCCATACCCATAATAACCGTAGCCGGGTTTCATCTTCACATCATTGATGATGATGGAGACGGATGGCAATTTGTTTTCCCGGTAAAATTCATCGATCAGCAATACCTGCTTTTTGAATGTATGGGCCTGTCTTACCAGGTAAAGCGTACAGCTGGCAAATTTACCCAGGGTCTGGGCATCGCTCACCATACCTACCGGCGCTGTATCGATGATCACAACATCAAATTGTGCCTGTAACCAGTTAAACATTTCTTCCACATTAAGACCCAACAACAACTCAGATGGATTGGGAGGTACAGGCCCGCAACCGAGTACAAACAGGTTTTCCTGTCCTGGTACCTCTTTGATCAGTGCCGGAAGTGCAGATTTTCCGATCAGGTAATTGGTGATGCCGGGGCCCTTTGACATACCAAGACCAGAAACAACTTTTGGCTTACGGATATCAAATTCCAGGATGATCGTCTTCTTTCCGGCAAGGGCCATCACAGCGCCTACATTAATACTTATAAAAGATTTTCCTTCTCCGCTAAAAGAAGAAGTGACCAGGATCGTTGTTTTCTCCGATTTCCCGATTATATACTGAAGATTCGACCGGATGATACGGAACTGCTCTGCCACCATGCTCCGGGTCGTTTTGGTCACCACCAGTGATTTGCCGGAAAAAGAATGCCCCACTTCTCCCAGTATAGGGGCATTTGTTATTTTTTCCACATCAAAACGTGTGCTTACCTTATCATTGAGTACTTCACCCGCAAATACAAATAAGGCCGGAACAGCTAAACCGATCAGGATGGCCATGATCTGAATGTTACGTTTCTTCGGACTGATCGGGGAGCCCGGTATATATGCCCTTTCCACTACCTGGGAGTTTTCGATGGTGGCCGCCCTTGACAAGGCCGTTTCCTCCCTTTTCTGCAGCATAATGTTATAGAGCACCTGTTTGTTATCCACCTGTCGCTTTATATCCAGGTACCCTTTTTCCTTGAAGGGCAGCGTCATGAGTTGCGTTTCTGCTTTGCCGCTGTTTTGCCGGATGGTACTGATCGTTTTGAGGTAAGAGCGCTTGATATTGGCTAAATTTTCAAGCAGGCTTATTCTTAGTTTTTCGATCCGGTCATTTATTTCCCTGATCACCGGGTTTCCTGCCGGTACATTGCCGTCGAGCAGGCTTTGTCTTTCCATCTGCATGGTATTATAACTGCTCACCAGTCCATTCAGGGTAGCGTCACTCAGGCCCAGGGAAGATGGTACCAGTACCGGGCTGTACACATTTTTTTTATCGCGCAGGTATATTTCAATGAAATCGGCCGTGTTCATCTGCAATTGCTGCTCATTAATGGCTTTATCTGCCGCGCTGATACTCTCAAAGTAAGAGGTAGATTGTTTGGAAATATCGATCAGGTTATTTTGCTGTGTATACTGCAGCAGTTTATCCTGCACGCTGTCCAGTTCCCTGCCAAACATTTCAAGACGGGCCTCAATAAAGGCAAGAGAAGAGTCTGCCGTACGTTTTTTTAATTCCCGGGTGTAGCCCCCGTATTCATCCATCAGCTGGTTGATCACATCGGCTGCCAGCATGGGGTTGGAACTTTGCATACTGATCGTTAAAATACCTGTTCCTGCCGATTTGGAAGCTACCTGTATACCGCCCGCAAATGATGCTGCCGCTGAGGTCATCGGATGGTAAAGGACGCTGTAATCCCTGGATATGTTCCCATTATTATACCTGGAAAGTTTGAAAGTGCCGAACTGGTTAATGAACGGCTGATCAAAGCCAATCAGGGTATCTTCATTATTCACCCTGAAGCTTTTTTGATCGGCGAATTTTATTTTCAGGGTGAAGCCGTAAGAAGAATCATTGATCTTCATTGCCTGGAGGTAAAAAGGACATGCCTTATAAATATTGACCGTCTTGATCTTTCCTTTAACATAATAACTAAACTGAAGATTTTTTTTCAGAACCACTCTTGACATCAGTCCCTTTGATTTCATTACTTCAATTTCACTCTGGATATTCTGTGATTTGCCCCCGCTGAAGATATCATCGTATTTATCGCCTCTGCCCCCCTGCTGCTCTGTCTTGATCACAAGGGTAGCTGATGTGCTGTAGATAGGAGTGGCATACCGGAGATAAGCATAGGCGCCAAACAGGGCCATGGCCACCGATAATACGAACCAGGGCAGAAAGCGAATGTATTTATAAAACAGGTCCCGCAGGCTCAGGCTCCAGAGTTCGTTTTTTTGCAGATTATTATTATTATGAGAAGGCTCTTGCATTGTATGCTATAAAAATTATCTTGAGCTTTGTTAGTTCTTGATGAAAATTGTTGTAAGGGTTGCCGCTACAGTCACCAGGGTAAACGCAAA
>JANNUI010000433.1:0-11397 GCA_031395125.1 Chitinophagaceae bacterium
GTTCTTCCCTCGTAAAAACCATTCATTTCCTGAAAGCAGAAGGAAAACCCAGCTCTATTCATATTGTAGCCGCCATAGCCTGTACTGTTGGCATAGAATATGTTAAAAGAGAGGAACCTTCGGTCACCATCTGGTGCGGAGATATAGATGATGAACTTACGGCCAAAGGTTATATCGTTCCGGGCCTGGGCGATGCCGGGGACCTGGCATTTGGGACAAAAGTGCAGATGTGAGAAAGAAGCCATTAGCCTTTAGCCACAAGCCATTAGCTGTGGTAATAAGAGGAATTTTTCGACCCGGGGAAACGGCTAAAAACTAATAGCCAATAGCTAACAGCTTTCCCAAAGCAGCAATAATTCTATAAAATAGGTCTTGAAAAAGTTGTATTTTTCCGCTTTGTATCCCGATACAAAACCGGTACTGGCCGGACGGATGTTTACAGGTGAGGCAATTTCAACGAAAAAAATTACGTTTCAGTAATTCCAAAGGATGCGGTTATCATCTGTCTGCAGTGAAAACCATTAAATAGTGTGATGAAAAAAATCATTTCTACCCTGACTGTTTGTGTGGCCCTGGTTAGTGCTGTAAATGCACAGGACCCCAATTTTTCCCAATTTTTCGCCTCACCTCTTACCCTGAACCCGGCGCTTACCGGCAAGTTTGACGGCACCTTCCGGGTAGCCGGAAACTACCGCAACCAGTGGCCCACCATCAATAATGCCTTTGTGACCAAAACGGCCTCTGTTGATTTTGGAGTGATGAAGAACCGGCTGGCAGATATTGACAAGATGGGTGTGGGCATTATTGGTATGACAGACCAGGCCGGTGATGGTGTACTCGTTACAAATTATGCCGGAATATCGCTTTCCTTCCACAAGGGGCTGGATGAAAACGGTTATCACCAGATCGGCGCCGGTTTCCAGGCTGCTTATACCAACAAAAGGCTTGATGTGACCAAAGTATATTTTGAAGATGAACTGACCCCGCTTGGATTTGTCCCGGGCACCACCGGAGAGATATTCGCCAACAAGCAGATCAACGTAAGCTATGTGGATGTGAATGCCGGCATTCTGTACAACGGTAGCACCAACGGTTACAATAATTTTTATCTCGGTGCTTCTATGTACCATATCAACCGCCCCAAGGAAACCTTCCAGGGCGGCCAGTTCCTGCTGAATGCCCGGACTACTATACAGGCCGGGGGAAGGATCCCTATCGGTTCTTATAATGCCCTTCATTTTTCTGCCATCCACAGCATGCAGGCCAAGGCCTATAATACGGTCGCCGGCGGTGCATTCTCTTATAATGTGAACAGCGATGAAGACAACCCGATCAATGTTTACATAGGCTCATGGTACCGTTTTAATGATGCGGTCATCCCTTATATCGGCCTTGAGTTTTCAGGTATCCATATTGGAGCAACATATGATGCCAATACATCCAGCCTGAAACCGGCCACCAATGTGAAAGGGGGCATGGAGATCTCACTGATTTACATTAAAAAACCCTCCGATCCCAACGCAAAGAAGCTTAATTGCCCCAGGTTCTGATTTTCTGCTTCCCGACAAAATAATTTCTTCGCCATATCGTTCCCCGGTATTGCTTTCTTTTTTAAAAAGTGGCTATTATCTTTATGCCAAATCCGAACCATGCAAAAGCAGTTCTTCATTCTTATTATCGTCCTAACCTGTTCCGTCAACAGTCATTCCCAGGATGTGGGATTCCGCACATTTGATATTGGCGGAGAGTACCAGTATGCAAAAGACGGCCCCGCATTTAACCTGCAACTGGCTATTAATGCAGAAGAATATCATGCCATCGTGCTGAGGGCCGGCTATATGAAAGCGACAGGCAAAACCACTTCGGCCCACAACAGTGAATCAGGCTACGGATGGGGTGGTTCCATCGGTTACCGTTATCATTTTTCTGTGATCCCCAAACGATTCTTTATCGGCGCCCGCGCCGGCCTGTGGAATCTGAATATCAACTGGAGTGTGCCGGAAGCGGAAGGAGTTTCCAAACTGCTGGTATTGCAGCCTGCTTTTGAAACCGGGTATACTTTTCTGATCAATGATTACTTTTTTATCAGCCCCCAGCTCTCCGCTAGCATACAAACAACCCTGAACACAAAGGGAGAGAAAGTTGCCTATGGAACCGGCTTTACCCCCCTGGCCGGTATAAGTGTTGGTTGGAGATTTTAGCCTATACACCTTTCATTAACAGCGGCAGGACAAACCAGCAAAAGAGGGTGATCAGGATAATGGCCACTATATTCATTATAAAACCTGCCTTCAGCATTTGTTTCAGTTTAATATGACCGCTGGCGAATGCAATGGCATTCGGCGGTGTGCCCATGGGCATCATGCTGGCGCAGCTGGATGCAAGCGTCATAGCTATTCCGAGCTGCAGTGGGTTCATCCCTACTGCTGTGGCAAGGCTGCATACTACAGGCGCAAACACCATTACCTGGGCAATATTACTCATCACTTCACTTATGAAGACAGACAAAACTGTAACCAAAAGCAACAGCATAAACCCGCCTCCTGCAAAATGTGATAACCACTCACCTAATTGACCTATCAATCCTGCTTTCTCCAAACTGCCGGCCAATGCAAGCCCACCCCCGAACAATATCAATATTCCCCAGGACATCTTTTTTGTATCTGCCCATTCAAGTAAACTGCTCTGAAAGCCATTTTCATCGCTTTCATTGAAATTGCCTGTATGTTTCGGTGAACCGGAAGGGCAGGCAAATAAAGCTACTGCACACATTAAGGCAATAATTGTATCATTTAATTTTACATAGCCCTGCATCCTGTTGATCGGGTCTGCCAAAATCCAGAGGAGGGCTGTAAAAAGAAAGATAACCAGCACCCTTTTTTCGGAAACCGAAAGCGGTCCCAGTAATTTATACTCCTGGTTAATATACTGCCGGGCTGCTTCTCCGGAACGGATATGATTACGGAAAAGAATTTTTGTAAGAACAATGTATAAAGCAATCAGCAGGATAATGGCGATGGGCATACATAGCAGCATCCAATCCATGAAACTTATACCGGAATAATTATCTGCAAAATAACCGGCAAACCAGGAATTGGGCGGCGTACCAATTTTAGTAGCGATGCCTCCAAAATTAGATGCATAAGCGATGGAAAGCATCATGGCAAGGCTGAAGTGCCTGAAATTACCTTTATCACCACTACTGTCTTTCATTACATGAATCACCGAAAGGGCAATGGGGAACATCATCATGGTGGTAGCAGTGTTGCTTATCCACATACTGATAAAACCGGTCGACAGGATAAAACCCAGTACAATTCTGTCGCCGCTGGTACCGGTGATTTTTACAATACCCAGTGCGATCCGGCGGTGCAGGTTCCATTTTTCAATGGCCAGGCCCAACATAAAACCGCCCATGAACAAAAAGATAACCTGGTCACCATAACTTACCGCCACTGCTTTCAGATCGGATATGCCCAATAATGGGAACAGAATTAGTGGAAACAACGCAACGACAGGCATTGGCAAAGCTTCGGTCACCCACCAGGTTATCATC
This sequence comes from Chitinophagaceae bacterium, assembly GCA_031395125.1. Taxonomy (GTDB): domain Bacteria; phylum Bacteroidota; class Bacteroidia; order Chitinophagales; family Chitinophagaceae; genus JJ008. The sequence continues at coordinate 3,557 of JANNUI010000433.1, forward strand.
AGTCCGGCTATGGCCAGTACCCTGGCGGCGTTTTCAGAAACATGGAAGGGATTTACAAAATATAATAATAATGCAATGGCCACACCCGCAAGTAGTGAAATAAGTTTTAGTTGCTGTTTGGACAAGTAGCCAGGTTTTAATTTCAAGATACATTCTTATCAGTCAAAATGGTCATACGGGTCAAAAAAGTAAAATGGTTTTCCCAAATTCAAACCTCCTGAACCTGTTAGAAACTCCACCTGATTGACTGATATGACTCATTGACTTTTATGACTTACTTTACTTTCTTTCCACTCACAAAGGGGTTCCCCCTTATATAAAACCGGTAAGGCAGCAACGCATCCTCCCCGGCATATTCCACTCCTATCCTTTGCGAGCTCGCCATCTCATTTTTAGAAAACCTAAATCTGTCATCAGCAATAAACAATTCCTTACTTGTCAAACTCCAGCCGCTCTGTGATATGTGAAGACCTAATGCTTTGGAGAGATTCCCGGGGCCCCTTGTCAGTGTATGATCCTCCCGATAGCCATCGGGATGCTTTCCGGTTCTTCTCAGCATGGCTTTTATGCCTTTCACAGGCTCTGCTGCCCGGATAAGAATGGCATGAGGGGTGTCTTTTAAATGGGTGACCACATTGAACAAATGATGGATACCATAACATAAATAAATATAGGCCACCCCTCCTGCCCTATACATGACTTCATTTCTTGCTGTCCTCCTTCCACCGTATGCATGCGAGGCTTTATCAGCAATACCCCTGTAAGCTTCCACTTCCACGATGCGGCCGGACGTTTCAATACCCTCCCATTTTGTCACCAGTATTTTTCCCAATAGTTCTTTTGCTACCTGCAGCACGTTGTCCCGCTGAAAAAATCCCGTATCCAGTTTTCTAATCATCTTTAATATCCCTGCCTGGCCTGCAGGCAGGCTTTTACTCGTGGTTCTTAGTTATATTTATTGCCAAATTAAGGCTTTGCTCAAAGAAATCGTCATTGCCATACAGGGCTGGGAAGAGGCCCGTCTTTTTATTCAAAAGCACCGGCTTTTCAGGTGGATCGTTGTCCCCGGAATCATTTATGCTATTCTCTTCATCGCAGGTATGTTTTTTTTCTGGCAGTCATCTGATACGGTGGTGTCCTGGGTGAGCCGCCAGCTCAGCATAGAAGCATGGCTGCAGAAAGAAAGAAGCCAATGGCTGAGTTTTTTACTGGTGATGACGGGGATGATGCTGCGGCTGATACTGGTACTGTTTTACTTTTCCTTTTTCAAATACCTGATACTGATCATCGGCTCACCGGTCTTCGCTTATCTCAGCGAAAAGACAGAATCCATCATAGAAGGGAAAGAATACAGGTTCAACTGGCCGGACCTGAAAAAGGATTGTATCCGCAGCATCCGGCTTGACCTCCGCAACTGCGGCTGGCAGTCCGTTTACCTGCTGGCATTGATCGTGTTATCGCTGATCCCCGTGGTGGGCTGGATAACACCCATCATTGCCCTGCTGATGGAGTGTTATTATTTCGGATTTTCCATGCTGGACTACAGTTTTGCCAGGGCAAAACTCACCCCTGCCCAGAGTACTCATTTCACAGGTCAGCATAAAGGGCTGGCCATCGGGAACGGTTTGCTGTTTTATGTAATGCATATCCTCATTATCCTCGCCCCGGCATACGCTGTTATTGCTGCTACGCTCTGTGTTCATAAAATGAAAACAACCTGAGCCCATGGGAGTTGTTTACCTGATACCATCATTACTGGCGGAGAATGTACTTCATACAATTCCAGGCTATGTTACGGATGCCATAAAAAGCTGCCAGGTATTTTTTGTAGAGAATGAAAGAACCACCCGCCGGTATTTTAAACAGCTCTGGAAAGCTTGCCTGCCGGGACAGGAGATGGTGATCGATGACTATGAGTGGTTCGTGGTGTCTGACGCCTCCGGGGTGTCTGACACATTCAGGCAAAAAATTAAAGAAGGTAAAACCATCGGCATCGTCAGCGAAGCCGGTTGCCCGGGTGTGGCCGATCCCGGCCAGGCTTTGGTAGCCGTAGCACAAGAGATGGGTGCTACAGTGAAACCGCTGGTGGGACCCAGCTCTATTTTGCTTGCATTAATGGCCAGTGGTATGAACGGACAGCAATTCCAGTTTGTGGGATACTTACCAATAGACCCCCAGCAACGGGTAAAAACCATTAAAGACCTGGAAACGGAGTCCGCAAAGAAGAACTGCACACAGATCTTTATTGAAACCCCGTACCGGAATAACCAATTGCTGGAAGCGCTGATTCAAAACTGCAAAACTTCTACCAGGCTTTGTGTCGCCGTGAATATTACCGGTAAAGACGAAATGATCAGAACAAAGAAGATTGCTGAATGGAAGACAATGATGCCCAACCTGCATAAACAGCCGGCAATTTTCTGTCTTAGTGCTAACGCTGAATCTCTAACCTGACACTGTCAACCAGATACCTGCTGTCTCCCCTCCAGGGCAATGCCCCGTTTTTCATTTTATAATGAACAGTAACAAAATGCCCCTGCAAGTTCTCCATTTTTTTGGCTGTCCCTTTATCCCGCACAGAGAAAAAAAACTTTTCAGACGCCAGCGCCACATTAGCCTGTGACCGGATACTGCTTAGTATCAGTTCCCCTTCATATGTCTTGAAGACAGTGCCCTTATAAGAAAATTTCTGCAACAGCCCTGTGCGGTTGCCTTCGCTATAGGTAAAAAAATATTTCCAGTAAATCCCCCCTATCAGCAGAACTATGAGCAGTATAAGAAAGTTTCGCTTAAACCGCTTAAACTTTGAAGGACGCTGTTCTTCCAACGGAGCAGGCTGGTTAAGTGGCAGGTAACTTTCGGGAGAGGTAGTTGCTTCCATTTTACAGCTGGTTTATAACAAAAAATTTATGGGTATAAATCAATTATTATTATACATTTGTTCCCAATTTACAACTTGTTTGTAAACATGATGAACATTCTGACACATACAAAACAACTGGCCTTTCATGCGCCGATCACCAGCGGGGTTTACTCTGTTGGTTTTGATGTGTTTACTTTTTCCCGCCCCCGACGCCGCCCTGTGTTCTGACAGGACGAACCCCTCACCATGGTCCCTGTCAGTGAAACTAACCCGGCAAATAATCATTCCGGACTGGTGACCCCTATCATTACAATACAGTTTCAAAAGTGGACAATAAAAACATCATCATCAGGGTAGCAACCGTTTCCGATAAGGTCTACTCCAAAACGATCACCGATGAGATGGAAGCCTCGGCAGCAGCAAGGGGCACCGGCATTGCCAGGCGCAGCCCTGATTATATCGAACATAAGATCGATGAGGGTAAAGCCGTTATTGCCATCACCGGTCAGAACGAATGGGTGGGTTTCTGCTATATCGAAACATGGAGCCATGGCGAATATGTGGCCAATAGCGGGCTGATCGTTGCACCTGCTTTCAGAAAAAGCGGAGTTGCCAAATCCATCAAGCAAAGGATATTTGAACTCTCCAGGGAAAAATATCCCGATGCAAAAATATTCGGCCTTACCACCGGCCTTGCAGTAATGAAGATCAACAGTGACCTCGGCTATGAACCTGTTACTTATTCCGAACTTACGCAGGATGAGGCTTTCTGGGCCGGCTGCAAAAGCTGTGTGAATTACGAGATACTGATGAGCAAGGATAGAAAGATCTGTATGTGTACGGCCATGCTGTACGATCCCAGAGATCACTACGAACCTGAAGAGACCAAACAGTATTTTGAAGAAAACAAGAGAGGATTTGAGCGACTGCTGAAGTTCAAACAATGGAAGCTGCTGAGACCCTTTATGAAGAAGGACAAAGAAAGCGGCGGTAACGGCAGCTCTAAACCCAAATCATTACTTCATCACCTGTTTCATTTTTAAAATAAAACTGCACCTGTCATGTCGAAAAAAGTTGTTTTAGGATTCAGCGGGGGGCTCGACACCACTTTTTGTGTAAAACACCTGAGTGAGGATAAGGGCTATGAAGTGCACAGCGTCATCGTAAACACTGGCGGTTTCAGCGACGAGGAGCTGGACAAGATAGAAGCTCATGCATACAAGCTGGGCGTAAAAACACATTCCACAGTGACTGCCGTGAAAAGTTATTATGACAGGATCATCAAATACCTCATTTTCGGAAACTGCCTGAAGAACAACACCTATCCCCTTTCTGTATCTGCTGAAAGGCTGAGCCAGGCCCTGCATATTGCAGAACATGCCATGAACCTAAGAGCAGATGCCGTGGCACATGGCAGCACCGGCGCCGGTAACGACCAGGTACGCTTTGATATGATCTTTCATATTATGATCCCGGGCGTGGAGATCATTACTCCGATCAGGGATTTGAAACTGAGCCGGGAGGAAGAAATTGCTTATCTCAAAAGCAAAGGGGTAGAGATCAATGTTGAGAAAGCAATGTACTCAATTAATAAAGGCCTGTGGGGAACCAGTGTGGGCGGCAGGGAAACACTTTCCTCAAAAGGAATGCTGCCCGAAGAAGCATGGCCCACCCAGGTTACAAAAACCGGGACCGAAGAAGTGAAGCTGCAATTTGAAAAAGGTGAATTGAAAAAGGTGAATGATAAAAAATTCAATCATCCTTCCGAAGCCATACAATTTTTACAATCCATCGCCGGGCCTTATGGTATTGGCCGTGATATTCATGTGGGCGACACCATTATAGGCATCAAAGGCCGGGTGGGTTTTGAGGCTGCCGCACCGATGCTGATCATAAAGGCACACCATGCTTTAGAAAAACATGTACTCACCAAATGCCAGCTGCAGTGGAAAGACCAGCTGGCCCAGTTCTACGGCAACTGGCTGCATGAAGGGCAGATACTCGACCCGGTGATGATGGATATTGAAGCCTACCTGGAGATGAGCCAGCGTAATGTGACCGGTGATGTGTTTGTGCAACTAATGCCTTACCGTTTCCAGGTTACCGGTATCGAATCCAAATACGACCTGATGAACAGCCGGTTTGGCAAGTACGGGGAAATGAACACCGGCTTCACCGGTGAGGATGTTCGGGGCTTCAGTAAGATATTCGGCAATCAAACTTCTATTTATCACCTGGTAAAGACAGAAGCAGATGAAAGACATTAAGGCTGGTAATATTGGCAGAGCAGGTTCTACAGGTGGCGAACGCATGCCCCTAACCCTCCAAAGTTCCCACCGGACTCCCTGGGAGAGTCCTTCGGACCTAAAGGAGAATAAAAAATAAGCTTATGAAAGTTAGAATAGGAATTATTGGTTCTGCAGGCTATACAGGTGGTGAGCTGTTAAGATTACTTATCAAACACCCATCTGCAGAAATTGTTTTCATTCATAGTAAAAGCAACGCCGGCAAACTCATTCATGAAATACATCAGGACTTATACGGAGATACAAACTTAAAATTTACTGATGATTACACCCCTTTAGGTAATGGGGGTATTGATGTTTTGTTTCTGTGTTTAGGTCATGGTGAATCAAAAAAATTCCTGGCTGAAAATAAGATCTCCCCAAAAATCAGGGTCATTGATCTGGCCAATGACTTCCGGCTTGCTTCGCACTCATCCATTGGGGACAGGCAATTCATTTATGGTCTGCCTGAATTAAACAGGGAGAAGATCAGATCAGCGCAGAATATTGCCAATCCAGGCTGCTTTGCAACAACCATTCAGTTGGGATTGTTACCGCTGGCCAAAGCAGGGTTGCTGGGTGATGTTTATACAACCGGCATCACCGGGAGCACCGGGGCCGGCCAGGGCATGACTTCTACTTCTCATTTTAGCTGGCGGGCAAGCAATATACAGGCCTATAAAACTTTAACGCATCAGCATCTTGCAGAAATTACAGAATCAATCAATCAATTGCAGCCGCAATCTCCCCTCTCCACCAGTGGAGAAGGACCGGGGGTGAGATTTGTACCCTGGAGAGGTGATTTCACCAGGGGCATTTTTGCCAGCTCTACGCTGCATTGCGAACTAAGCCCCGAAGAATTGAATATAATCTTTGACGACTTCTACAAGGGGCATCCGTTTACTCATGTAAGCAGGCAGGCTATTTTCTTAAAGCAGGTGGTAAATACTAATAAAGCGGTGATTCAGCTGGAGAAAGAAGGGCGTATGCTGGTTGTTCATACCGCAACAGACAACCTGTTAAAAGGTGCCAGCGGGCAGGCTGTGCAGAATATGAATTTGATGTTTGGGCTGGAGGAGACATCCGGGCTGATGTTAAAAGCAAACTATTTTTAGCCCCCATCCCCTGAAGGGGAGTAGGGCTACAAACTTTTATTAACTAAAATTCTCAGCCAGTTGGCGGAGATAGGGGCATATGAACTTATTCGATGTATATCCGATCAACGAGATCACTATTGTAAAAGCCAAAGGCTCTTACGTATGGGACGATAAAGGAGAGCAATACCTTGACCTGTATGGCGGTCATGCAGTGATCAGTATTGGCCATACCCATACGCATTGGGTGCAGCGGATCGAAGAGCAATTAGAAAAAATTGCCTTCTACTCCAATTCCATACGCATTCCGCTTCAGCAACAACTGGCAGAAAAACTGGGAAAAGTTTCCGGCAAGGAAGAATACCAGCTATTCCTTTGTAACAGTGGTGCAGAAGCGAATGAAAATGCGCTGAAGCTCGCCAGTTTTCACAACGGAAGGAAAAAAGTGGTTGCCTTCAGCAAATCATTCCATGGCAGAACATCTCTGGCAGTGGCTGTAACGGACAATAAAAACTATGTGGCCCCGGTCAATGAAACAGAAAATGTAATCTTTCTTCCATTCAACGATGAAGATGCATTAGAAGTTTGTTTCAAAGAGAATGGCACAGAGATTTCCTCGGTTATCATCGAAGGCATACAGGGTGTGGGTGGTATTAATGTGGCGGATGACGGTTTCCTGAAAAAGATCCGTTCACTGTGCGATGAATACGGGGCTGTTTACATTGCTGACAGTGTGCAGTGTGGTTATGGCAGAAGCGGGAAATTCTTCAGCCATGATTTTGCAGGGGTGAATGCCGACATCTATACTATGGCCAAAGGAATGGGCAATGGCTACCCTGTTGCCGGGATCATTGTTGCTCCCCATATCAGGCCCAAACATTTTCAGTTGGGCACCACTTTCGGCGGCAACCATTTGGCCTGTGCCGCTGCATTGGCAGTGCTGGAAGTCATTGAAGAAGAAAAACTGATGGGCAACGCAGTAATGATGGGCAAATACCTGAAAGATGAACTGGATGCCATCCCTCAATTGAAAAATGTGAGAGGCCGCGGGTTAATGATCGGGTTTGATGTGCCGGAAGAATTAAAAGATCTGAAAAAAAATCTCTTGTGGAATCAAAAAATATTTACCGGCGAAGCAAAACCCAATGTGATCCGCCTGCTTCCTTCTCTGGCTTTGAAAAAAAGAGACGCCGAACAATTTATTGAATCAATAAAAGAAGAGATACACCCCCTGTCCCGCTAAAGGGGAGACTTAGGTTATTGATTCATCCTGGTATGCAAAATTGTTGAAAGAAATAAGAGCGGAAAATTTTATACTTTAGAAACCATCCCCGCCGGGGCGGGGCAAATTGAGTACTGATTAAACATTGGGAAAACGGGGTGGGTTGATGACCAGAGAACCGAAAGATGAATGAAGCGCAATGAAAATGACCATAAACCCGGACGATGACAAAATAAAAATGAATATAAATTTACTGATGCGAATGGTAAGCTACACGTCACAGATTCATTAAGTAAAATCTCTAAAGACTTTGGCTTAAATGAATCAAATTTATCAAAATTAAATTTAGGAAAAATTAAGTCTTGCAAAGGTTGGAT
>JANNUI010000436.1:0-5184 GCA_031395125.1 Chitinophagaceae bacterium
CCCTGAAAGACAGTACAATGCTTTCAATAGCAGGGCTCACCTTCCGGTAACTTACTCCTGCTTTGTCAAGCATGGTTTTAGCCGCAATGAAAATATCATTGTCCGCATATTTATCTGATAAGTAGATCACTTCTTTTATACCCGCCTGGATGATCGCTTTGGAACATTCATTACAAGGGAAAAGGGCGGTGTAGATCCGGCAGCCATGCAGGGCCATACCAATATTATTCAGGATGGCATTCAGCTCTGCATGACATACATAAGGATATTTGGTTTGCAGGAAATCACCCGTTTTGCCCCAGGGAAATTCATCATCATCACAGCCGGCAGGTAATCCGTTGTACCCGGCGCCAACGATCTTATTTTTGTTGTTTACGATGCAGGCTCCCACTTGTGTGCCCGGATCTTTACTGCGCCTTGCCGACAGCAGCGCCACGCCCATAAAATATTCATCCCATGATATATAATCTTTTCTTTTTGTCATCAGGGAAAGATAGGGCAAAAATTAATCCCTTCTTCCCTCCAGTGTAAACCCAACCGTCGTTCCAACACCTTCGGTACTTCTTACATGGATCGTTTGTCCGTGGGCTTCTATGATGTGTTTACAAATGGCCAGCCCCAGACCGCTGCCGGACACATCAATACTCCGGCCTTCATCCGTACGGTAAAACCTTTCAAACAAACGTGGCAGGTGACGTTCAGCGATACCGATACCATCGTCGCTTAATTCGATAAGAATATGTTTGCCATCGGTCTTATACATACTGGCCGTAATATTGCCTCCCTGGTTTCCGTATTTAATGGAGTTTTCAATAAGGTTAGTGAACACCTGCCGCAGCTTTTCCTTATCAGCAAAAACCGTCAGCGGGGTCTCGCATCCTTTTTTTATACTGCATTGAATGTGGTTCTCTTCTGATTTGATAGATAGACTTTCAAATACATCCTTCACCAGGTCCTGTATCACAAAATTTTCTTTGTACAACACCAGTTCGCCCCGCTCAAGGCTGGAGATCTCATCCAGGTCGTTCAGCAGGTGTGTGAGGCGGTCCACATTCTTCGCTGTTTTTTTGAGAAACTTTGTATTGACATCAGGGTTGCCCAATGCCCCGGAAAGCAAGGTATCCACGTAACCCTGTATGGCAAAAACGGGAGTTTTAAATTCATGCGACAGGTTTTGCAGGAACTCCCTTCGAAACTGTTCATTCTGCCGAAGCAGTTGCAGCTCTTCTTCATTCTCTGCCGCCCATGCTTCCACGTCTTCCCGCACTTCATCAATGCTTTTTTGCGGCAGCACATATTTGTAAAAAATTTCCTCCCGTTTGGTGGCTTTTGTTTTATTGATAAATTTATAGATGAGTTTTATTTTCCGGTAAATGAACCGTTCCAGTACAAAAGAAATAAGCAGGTAACCACCACCGAAAAGAGCAACAAAAGATCCCGCCGCCCAGAGCCAGCTTTTTACGACAAAAAAAACCAGCAAACTAACCGGGATGGCCAGTATCAATGCCGTAAATGCTGAAAGCTGCCGGGGTGAAAGATTTTTAGTGGGAAAATTCATGGTTCATTGTTCATGAAAGGAACAGTACAAAGTTAGCGGGAAGGCTATGAACCATTAGCCAGGAACAATGAACTTTTTCAAAGCTCAAATTTATATCCCACACCTTTCACCGTAGTAATACAATCAACCCCCAGTTTCTGGCGGATCTTCCGGATATGCACATCAATGGTGCGGTCGCCAACGATCACATCATTGCCCCAAACCTGGTTCAGTATTTCATTGCGGAGAAAGACACGGCCTGGTTTTAATGCAAGCAAGTAGAGCAATTCAAATTCCTTTTTGGCCAGCACTATTTCCAATTCGCCCACTTTAACGTTGAATCGTTCCGGGTCAATGGTCATATTTTCAATGGTCAGTATCCGGACCTCGGCCTTATTCAACCTGCGGAAAAGGGCATTCACCCGGCTCAGGAAAACCTTCGGGCTGATAGGCTTGCTTATATAATCATCGGCGCCGGTCTCCAGCCCTTTGATCTGAGTGCCTTCATCATTGACTGCGGTAAGGAAGATGATCAGTGTTTCTTTGAATGCAGGCTGGGAACGGAGCATCCGGCAAACTTCCACGCCGGTTTTCTTGGGCATCATCACATCCAATATCACCAGATCGGGCTGGGTGCGGCGGGCTTTTTCAAGGGCCTCATCGCCGTCTTTGGCCGTCACTACCTCGTACCCTTCATTGGAGAGGTTGTATTTCAGGATTTCAAGGATATCTGGTTCGTCGTCAGCTATCAGCACCTTCCGGGCTTTGGTTTCCATGCTAAAAAAAATTTATCCGAAGTTCAATTACTGCTTTGCAGACTCCTCCGGTGCGCAAACCTAAAGGTAAAATGGTTGGCCCGAAATTTCAAAACAGTCGTTTACAGAGACTTAATGAAAACTTAATACGATCGGGTTCTGGGCAGCGCCCGGAATTTTTTTACCGGGACCGATACAGCCTTATGGATTGTAAATCCGTCTGAATCAATACTGAAATCCCGGAAATTAGCCATTTAACCGATGCTTAGTAACTTTGACCTTCCATCTCATGACAGCTACCACCCGACATATTTCGTTTCTCATCTGTTTTTTTGCCCTGGCGCTTACTGCCCTGGCGCAAACATCCACCGGCATAACCGGGTTCAGCGACAAAGGATGTAAGCCCCCCAAAAGCCGGGAATTGTTTCATGATTACATTGATGCACAGCAAAAGAATATTCTGAAGTCGGACGGTAATGCAGATGAATTGTTTGCCCCCTCCGGCAACGAAGAGATCAACTTCCTGCTCACCAGGACAGCCCGGCAAAGAATTGATGACCTGCAGTGCAGTATAGAGGCCGACAGCACCCTGAAAGACCAGGTGAAAGTGAAGTACCTGCGGGGAATCGATTACCTTCTGAAATTTTTTGTGACTAACACCGGCGCCCGCCGGGTGAGCCCGTACATACTTCCGGATATTGTGAATGCCTATGAAAAATGTATGCAGTATGACAGGCGGGGGCTGTCTATCAAAAGCATCATCAGCAGTCTTTCCTATGAAAGCAGCTATTCGGTCATCCGGGCAGACAATATGACATTTGAAAAAAATCCCGGCTACAAAGCAAGCCAGGAGGAGGTCGTTCTTAAATATTGCCAGCTGTATCCTGATAAAACATTTGCAACACTGAGCCAGAGCCCCGATTTGTCTTTTGCAGACAGTTTGGTAAAAACTGTCGCTAAACGGTACCCCAAACAACTCTACGATTATGCCCAGGCCAGTAACAAGCTGGGAAATATCATCCGCGGTATTACCGATGATAAATTCATAAAGACCGTGGTGCGGATGGCCCGCAGCAAAGACGGGCAGCAGTATTTCTGTTTCCTGGATAATATTATGAACGACAAGCTGAGTTTCGATGAGATCGATGCTGCTAAAGGCGACTCAGTACAATATTATAAATTGCTTGTAAGGACAAGGATGGATTATGCGGGAAGGATGCTGGATAAAGACACGGCGTTTGAATTTGAATCGCTGGTCAAAAGACTTGAACAAAAGGCCAGGGAAAATTTTGTCAATATCATCAACGGGCTGCACGACGAAAGAAACCATGAGATACGGTTCCGGTCCATTCAGTCGCTTACCCCGGAAGAACTGTACTACCTGGCTGTTTCGTCAGACGGGTCCATCTATACCTCCAGTTTTGTAAAAGGGGTATACCCGCTGATGATGAAGAAAGTCAATAACAAGGGGGATTCGCTGCTGCTGTCCCTGAATTTTGACCGGTACAGGAAGTTCATAAAGATGTGTGCCGGGTTTAATACGCTGGATGATTTTCTCAGCACCTTCCCGCCAAAGAAAAATGCTGATGATGAAAGCGATGCGGAAAAACTGATGAAAGCATTTGTGGGCCGGCTGGAAATTGGCAATGGCACAGAAGATGGAGTGGATGTAGCAGACTCTTATGCAAGTATCGCTGAAATGCTGAAGCCACTGGCTGTTGAAATGCTGAAGAACATTCAACTGAACTATAAAAGGAATGAGCTCGCAGCCAACAAGCGGGGCGTTGTTATTTATAATATCCTGAACAAGCTTTTTCTTTCGGCAGATACTACCCAGGGAGTTGACCTTACAAAAGAACTGGGTATCCCGCCGGTGTATGAAGTACCTTTTACAGCACTGTCCAATGATACAGGCCGGGTGGCCGTGCAATTATTTATTTATGGGGATAAGGATGGTAAAGGAGTGTTCCCGGGGCTTATCAATATGTTTAATAACGCAAACTGGAAAATTGATGGCAGCAATAAACAATGGGTGGCCATCAGTGCAGTCAAAGGGAAACCTGTGACATTATACATGAACAGACCGCTGCCCGAGGAAACCAATGAAGATGCACTTGCCCAGAAAGCCCTGTGTGAGTATTTAGTAACGAATAACATCACACCAACGGTCACCATCAACAGGGGACACAGCTATAATGCCCCATATACGATCGAGCAAATGTCTACTGCATCCAAGATCGTATTCATGGGTTCCTGCGGCGGGTACAGGATGATACATGACATCCTGGAAAAAGCACCGGATGCACATATCATCGGCACCAAGCAAATTGCCGATGCACCGGTCAATAATCCTTTTCTCCGGTTAATTATGGAAAAGCTAAGAACCGGAAGCAATATTGAATGGATACCGTTCTGGACAGAGCTGAGCAAAATGGCCACTGACCCCATCTTTGCCGACTATGTGCCCCCGCACAAAAACCTTGGCGCCCTGTTCATCAAAGCTTATAAAAAGGCCATGGAGCAATAAGCTAAGAGGAAAAACGAAGAAAAAGAGAGAAAGAGGGGGTCGTTGCTATTGAGAGATAAAAGCTTGCAAACAAAAATAGCATTTCAGGTAAATCACAATTCTACCACGACGATTCCATCCCGGAGTTTCTTTACATGCTGGTTATTGCCGGAAGCGACTCGTCGTAGAAGCAGTGAGCTGTCGCAAAATATCAACCACTCCTCCTTTTCTCTTTCCCCTCCTTTAATCTCTTAGCTTAGATTTGCTCCTTCATTCTTTTCATCTTGTCGGCACCCAAAAAGACTTTTTTTGATTTTACTTTATTGCGGAGGGTATTCCGTTATGCATCGCCATACAGGAAAAAATTTTACCTGTCGGTAGCGCTG
>JANNUI010000465.1:0-1913 GCA_031395125.1 Chitinophagaceae bacterium
CATCACCACCGATGGTTTCCGCTGGCAGGAGGTCTTCAAAGGAATGGATTCGGCCATTGCCAACAACAGCAAGTATAATGAAGGGGACAGCGCCTATATTTATAAAAAATACTGGGATGATGATGAGAAGGAAAGACGAAAAAAGCTGATGCCATTTCTCTGGGGCATGGTAGCGGAGAAAGGACAACTGTTTGGCAACCGCATGGAAGGCTGTAAAGTGGATAATGCCAACCCCTATTGGTTCAGTTACCCCGGTTACAGCGAGATCTTCACAGGGCATGCGGATACCAATATCAACAGCAACAGTTATCCGCCCAACCCTCATGTTACGGTGCTGGAGTTTTTGAACAATCAGCCAAAACTAAAAGGCAAAGTGGCAGCCTTTGGCGCATGGGAAGCTTTTGACCGGATATTGAATGAGGAACGCAGCGGTATCCCCGTTATTTCCGGGTTTAATACAACAGGCGGGAAAACACCGACAACCAATGAAAAAATGCTGAACCGCCTGTTGAAGGACGCTTACAAACCCTGGCAGGAAGACGAATGCTTTGATGTGTTCACCCATCATGGAGCGATGGAATGGCTGAAAACGAGAAAACCCAGGGTGCTTTATTTAGCGTATGGCGAAACGGATGAATGGGCACATGCCGGTTACTACAGGAGTTACTTAGATGCCGGGCACCAGGTGGATGCCTGGATAAAACAGATATGGGACTTTGTACAGAAAGACCCGCAGTATAAAGGCAAGACCAGTCTTCTCATTACGGTTGATCATGGACGGGGGGATATCAAAAAGGAGGAATGGACCAGCCATAACAATAAGATCGCCGACTCACATGAAATGTGGTTCGGGGTGCTGGGGCCAGATACGCCGGTGAGGGGAGAAATAAAGGATAATGTGCAACTGTATCAGCAGCAATTCGCTCAAACAATTGCCCGGCTCATGGGGTACACCTATAAAGCGGCTCACCCGATCGCAGACGCCATATTATATGTTTTTAATCCCGATAGTCCTGAGCAATAGCCGAAGGATCGGGCGAAAAAGTAAATTACGGCCACCATTAACTATAATCGCCACCTGATGAAAAAGATATTATTAGCTTTTTTGCTGCTGACAGGATTTGCCGGTATGGCGCAGGACTATAACGATCTTCCCGTTCCTTCCAAAAAACAATTGGACTGGCATGAGACGGAGTACTATTTCTTCATTCACTTTGGCCCTAACACTTTTACCGGTAAAGAATGGGGAGAAGGAACGGAGCCATCAGCAATATTCAACCCCACCCAACTCGACTGCAGGCAATGGTGCAGGCTGGCTAAAGAATCAGGGGCAAAAGGGATCATCATCACCGCCAAGCATCACGACGGGTTTTGCCTGTGGCCCAGCAAATTTTCCAAACATACGGTAAGAGAAAGCAAGTGGAAGAATGGGAAGGGAGATGTGCTGAAAGAACTATCGCAGGCCTGCAGGGAGTACGGATTAAAGTTTGGCGTTTATCTTTCTCCATGGGACAGAAACCACCCTGACTATGGAACTGATAAATACAATACCGTCTTTGTGAACATGATGAAGGAGATCTTTCAAAACTATGGGCCCGTGTGGGAGATGTGGTGGGATGGCGCCAATGGTGAAGGCCCGAACGGGAAAAGACAGGTATATGACTGGAAGAAATTTGAAAACACAGTAAAACAATTTTCACCGAAAACAGTTGTGTTCAGTGATATTGGTCCCGATATCCGCTGGATGGGGAATGAGAAAGGTATTGCCGGCGATCCTAACTGGAATTTTTTAGATACTGCCGGATTTAAAAGGGGTTTGGGTTCACCGGAAATGGATACATTAAATCATGGTAATTATAATGGTAAACAATGGATACCGGCTGAGTGTGATGTAAGTATAAGGCCGGGCTGGT
>JANNUI010000473.1:0-2142 GCA_031395125.1 Chitinophagaceae bacterium
ATGCAAAAGCCGTGTTCAACGATGGCAGCTACCTGTACTGGGGACCCCAGCCGACTTACACCGGCTATTCCTACACCTGGAAGCTGGTTCCATAAGAACAGCAAGTTTTTTATAAGCTGTCCCTGAATGGGACAGCTTATTTATTTAAGTACAGGATGTTCCTAGCGGGTAGGTTTTACCGGTTCCGGGTTTTCGTTTTTTGCATCTATGGGTAGCAGGAAAAATTCCCCCAGCGGGTTATTATCTCCAAAGCCGGCAAGATGCGGTGATATCTTTAGGGTAGCGGTCTCATTCAGGCTCGCTTTCTTAAGCAAGGCAAAGATATCAGTGACGGTAACATATCCTTCCAATCCGCCGCGTGCATTGAGTACACTGATCAGGTAACTGGCAAAGGGAGAATGTTTCCCCGCCTTACCGTCAAAAGCAGCTTCAAGACCAACTGAACTCAGCATTTTCCGAACGGTATGGGCAGCATTATCTTTCAGTGCCTCCAGCAAATTGCGGTTGGTGATCCGGCTGGCCGGGTTTTCCCGCACCTCTTCATCAAACACACCGCCATGACAGATATCCAGTAAGACCAATATCTGTTTTGCCGGGATCTTGTTGATCATTTTCTTGAGTTTGGTATGCTGGATATAGCTGTTGCGTAACGGGTCGTCCTCTACGGATCTTGAATCACTGCAAACAATAAAACCATCGTCCAGCAGGTCCTTGTCATAATCGCCGTGTCCTGCCACATAAATAATGAGTTGGTCATCTTTCCGGAGGGTGCGGTAATAGTCCCGGATAGCTTTATAGACACTGTCCATCGACGGGTCTTTCAGCAACTGTACTTCATAATCATAAAAGCCTTTCAGTATATCGGCTATCTCCGTGGCATCATATACGGGGTTTTTCAGTTTATCCCAGCCTTTCCCTTTATAATTATCAGTACCGATCACCAGGGCATGGCGTTTGCCGGTTAGTCCGGCTGCTTTTTGTACTTCTTTGTTGGTGAGGATACCACCTCTTGTTTTGTAATCATCATCTCCAAAAATTTCTTTGTATTGCTGTAGGAATTTACGCTCAAAGAATACCTCGAAATACTGCTGAGCCCCCAATTTGCAGTTATCTATAACGGACCGGATGGCAGATGCCACCTGGGCGGATCTATAATCTTTCGAAAAAAGCTGAAAGATATTCAGGGTACTGTCAAGTGAAGTGATGCTGTAGGTGATAGGGGCCATCTCGATCCATTTTCCCCGGCAGGTGAACCCGTCATACCCGACATTGTCAGGAACTATGATCACCCGGTTCACATCAAGCAAGGAAGCCAGGGTGGGTGAGTTCTGCATCATTGTTTTAATGAACTCCGTCTTGAATTTATCGGAGGGCCCGGCTTCAGAAATAAAAAGCTGGTTCCTGGCGCCGATGAGCTGGATATGCTCCTGCAATACTTTCATCGAAATAAGCCGATTGTTGATCTCTTCATTTCTTTGCGCAAACTTTCTGAAGAAATCGTCGTTGTAACCTGCAGTATCATACGGTATGAAATAAGTACTGTGCGTAACCGAGTCAAAGGTTATCACGGTACTCATTCCGTTGAAATTGAAAACAAAATAATCGTTGGAGGATGCGCCCGCAGCAATTTCTTTGAGTGTATTCAGAATGTTTGCTTTCGTTGCATCTTTACCGGTAAGTACATACTCATGAAAACCCCAAGACCCGCCCGGAGATGCTGAAAACTGGGTTTTAAAAAATTGGTTGTAGGCATTGGCATCGGACTCACAGGTGCGCAGCCGCAGCGCCCCATTGCCTTTATATTCATCTATTCCGATGGAGAGGACCCAGGCAGCACCTGCCGCATAATTGCTCCGGTCTGTTCTGCTGTATATGGTGGCGATCCGAAACAAGTTTCTTAAGGAGGGGACCGGTATCTTTTCTTCTTTATACTTCTGGGCATAGTTATAAACAAACTGGTCAATGAGCTTTGAATCGGAATCGTAAGCATAGACCCGGAGCAACCCCTCGCTTGCAGGAAAAGTTTTGTCAGTTATCCTGAACTGTTCGTCGGTTTGCCACACACTGTCTATTTGTGACCTGCTTTCAAAAATGAGCCGGTAAGATATTTTAGCCCGGCTCGAATCCAAAAGGCCTTTCAGG
>JANNUI010000510.1:0-10025 GCA_031395125.1 Chitinophagaceae bacterium
AGTTTATTTTGCCAGGTGTAGAACTGATGAACCTTGTGGAAGAAAATAAATAAAATTGATGACATTGTTCATGTCGTAATAAAATGAAAAAGAATCTGATCGTAAAAACAATTGTCACCCTATTGAGAAGATTTAAAAATTGGCTGGAAGCCGAGGGGTTTACAAAATTGCCTTCAAACATTTTATAAAATCAATTGGTAGATCTCCGGCCTGGTGTCCGTTTTAAATATAAAACCCCGGTGCATTACGAAACGCACCGGGGTTTTTTGTTACCCGTGTTTTCACGGGGGTATAATAGGGTGAAAAGACCCTTGCCGGCGCCCGGGCAGTAATAGTAGATTTAGACGTCATTAAATTAACAAGCTGCATTCCTCAACCTTAAAACTTAATGCAATGAAAAAAATAACCACCTTCCTGTTAGCAGTGATACTCGTCACGTCCTGCAGAAAAGAAATTTCTGATACTGATAATTCCGGGCAGGAACAAAAAACAGCTCAAAACAAGAAACCACCACCGCCCCCGGGTGCAAATCCGGCTTTCGCATTCCAGGATCAATTTACCCAGGGTAACCGTAGCATCCCCGCCATCTACGTTATGGATGTAACCGGGGCAAACAAGACAAAAGTATATTCAAACTACACAGCCCAAACAACTAATTATCCTGATTTCCCGGCATGGTCAACTGATGGAACTAAACTTTGCTTCACATTAAACAGTGCGGACCTCTACACTTTAAATATTTCATTGGTCAATGGAGTGCCAACAGGTTCGGGTGCAACAAAGATTGGTGACGGCGTTGCAGCCGGCGGCAGTTATAAGCAAGGCAAATGGAGACCGGGCTTCAGCCAGATTGCCTGTGTTTGGAAGAAAACAGGTGACCCGGATAAAATCCACAGTCTTCCATCAGGAGGTGGTGCAGCTTCGGTTTTATATACAGCAGCAAGTGCTGATTGGGTTATTGAAGCAGACATTGCTTTCAAATCGGATGGTTCCAGTTTAGTATTCAGTGAGCGGCAATTGTCCACCGCTAATGTTTTTCTGAAAGTGCTTGATGTCAGCACAAACCAGGTCATCAAAACCATTGACCTGAGCCAGTTTAAATCAGTTGTTGAAATGGATTGGGCAAAATTATCGGGCAGTAATATCGTGGCCATTACAACAAAACCACTCTGTGACAATACGCCAGTTGGTATTAATGGAATACATCAGTTGCATACAGTTGACGTCAGTTCTCCGGCACCGTCACTTACCTGGCGGCGAAATGATGTGGGTAATATATCCTGGTCGCCCGGGGATAACCAGATAACAATAGGTGCTGGTCTTGTCCGTGTATGCGGAAATGGATGCTGTCTCAGTCAATATTTTGGCATAGGTATCTACACAATTGCTACGAATAGCTACAGTTTACCCAGCTATTCCGGGGGGAATCATCATGACTGGAAGAGATAGTAAAAAATGTAAGCCACCATTTAAATTAACTAGTATGAAAAAAAATATCTTCTGCTTTGCTTTAACGATTCTGTTAACAACAACAATACATGCACAGAACAACTGGAACTCATTCCATGGAAGTAATAATTTTGATATCGGCGAGGAAATAGTTATGGATGCGGCTGGAAATGTTTATATAACTGGAAAAAGTACTTCCTACTGGGGTTCTCCGATAAGATCATTTAGCGGAGGAGCATCAGACGGTTTTGTTGCTAAGCTAAGTATTGCAGATAGTATTTCCGGGGTCTTCTTTACCGGTTAATATCAGGGAACAGCTTCTTTCATATAATCAAAGATCATTTCATTCCACCGGTTGCCGGCGCTGAATGAGTTTACATAGTCTGTTTCGGTCCGGTTGAAATACTTGCCTCTTTCTTCATCATCTTTATGATCCTCTTCCGTGTCGGGGAAATAGATGGCCACGCCATGCCCGCCCAGTGACCGTAACTGATCGGGTTTGGGCTTTTTGTTTTCACCGATATAAGCCTGGACAATATATTCATCTTCAATAAGACTTATTAGTTCCTTGATCTTTGTTCGCAGGGCTGAAAGGTCACTTATGTCACTGATATTGTGTAAAAGCCGTTTCAGGAACCAGGTAATATCAATGAAAGATGAACTATAAGACCGCTCCCCGAAATGCGAACATTCATTGCGGGAGTGCCGGATCTGGTCTTTCAGGTGCGCCGGGCACTCCAGCATTTCGGTGGCAAGGCTGTGTATGGACCTGGCCAACTGTTCACTTTTCCGGAGATCCACGCAGGAAATAGCGATGTATTTTTTTTCTTCTTCCGAATAACCGCTTTTTTCGATGGTGTCCTGGACTATTTTTTGACCCAACTCCTCCGCATTCATGTCCGGGTTGTTGATCAGGGTCAGAAAACTTTGATGGTAGTTATAGCCATCAAAGAACATCAATTCCTCGCTGGCCACATAATAACGGCAATATTCCCTGATCTCATAACCAAATTCCACCATTTGCATGCAGCAACCCATCACCACCAGCAGGTCGAGCTTTGGGTCAGTCTCAAAATTTTTCTCCAGGCTTTTATTCAGTTCCCTGCCCACCAGTCCATCCAGGTTAGGCCGTGAAATGATGAACTGGCGCAGTTGATTGAACAGTTCGGAATTGGGCGACTTCAGATAAAACTTGTTTTTGCTCCTGAAACTCCGGACCCGCCTTTTACAGATATTGATCGTTTCGGTAACCATCTTATTTTCCTGGTCAGGATCAGCATACTTTATATAAACTTGTGCTTCTGCTTCCGGGTTGTTGAACATGGGATAATCATCACTCAGTAATTCTTCCAGGAGCAAGGGAGCATTGGTGACGGGATGAATGATGGAAAACCCCGGTAAGTTCGGCTTCACTTCGCTTACAGCTTCTTCCAGATCGGCCTGGAACATACCCGACCCGGTGCCATGGCCCCAGAGCAGCAATACATACTTTTCAGCCGGAAAATTTTCTTTGCTCCAGGCGATGAATTTGGAGAGGGTGCCCCCATCTCCCATGGATACATCGGCATCCAGCGTATCGATGGGTTCTTTTTTGTCAAAATCCGGCAGAATGGCAAACCGTTTTATCCGGTAATCTTTTTCTCCTCCGTTGGAATTCCAGTTGAGATAGGCCTGCAGGACTATATTGACCAGCGGGGGTTGTTGTGCGGAAACCATTGCCCGGCCAAGTTCTTCCAGTTCATTGAGGAATACCCGGGCTGCGGCATCAGATGTCCGGTCATTGGCCGCCATATAGATCATAACAGTCCACTTGACAGGGGGTTTGGCTTTAGTTTGTGCCATAGATGTTCAGGTTTGAACTTTTATGTAATTTTAAAAGACAACTTCCATCTATTTTCCACAGGTATGAAACGATTGCTTACATCGGGTGGTATCAGAATTCTGTTTTCCTGTTGCCTTAGTTTTATCATCAATCAGCTACCGGCACAGGTACAGTCCGTGAATTTCAGACATTATTCACTGGCGGAAGGGCTCAGCGCCTACAAAGTCGTTAAAGTTTTACAGGACCGGTTCGGTTTTATGTGGGTGGCCACACAGGACGGGCTCAACAGGTTTGACGGTAAAGGTATAACGATTTATAATAAAATTGCCCCGGAAAAACACCTGTTATCCGGCAGCGACATTACCGATATGGTGGAGGATACCAGCCGCAATATCCTCTGGGCCATATCCTCTTATGGTGGACTGGATGGGATTGACCTGACAACAGGCCATGTCAAACACACGGTACCGGTCAGTGATCCGGCCAGCCGGTTCGTTCATCCCTGGTTGAAAAGCCTTGTATTGTGTAAGGGAGAACTCTGGATCGGCACTTCTGATGGAATAACAGTGTATAATCCTGACAGACGGCAGTTTACAACGATACGCATTCCGCTGGAAAAAGCTAAAAACACTAACTATGGCTTCGATATCCATCTACAGTACACGGACGAATTTGACAGAGTATGGGTTTTTATAGCCAGTTACGGGCTGGTTATTTTTTCCGGCACCAATCATTCGTTCATTGTTGCCTATGATCTTCCAACACTACATTTACCAGCCGGGTTTAAATATAAACGGTATTACACTTTCAGGAGAATTGCAAGTGGTGAAGGGCTGCTGGCCACTCATGCAGGCGTAAAAAGAATTGTTTACAATAGCAGCGGGTTAATGGGGGTCTCGGATGAAACATTGCCCGGTACACACAACGATGAAGTAGCTGCCCTTGATATGGACCGGGAAGGGAACCTGTGGTATGCTACTGCAGCAGGTATGTTCCGTTATCATCCCGGGAAAAAGGATTATGCGATGATACGGGATGTGAACAAGACCGACCAGAAGAAATGGCTTAACTCAGTTAATTTTATCTTGTTTGACAGGAATCATTTTCTCTGGCTGGGAACCCTGCAGGGATTTGCTTTGGCGGCTCACACACGGTCTCCCTTCCTGAATTTTTATCAGTCTCCTGACCTGAGCGTAAAGATGAACCGGGTGTGGTTTATTTTTCCTTTTAACGATTCTGCAGAATATGTATGTGCCGATGACGGGCTTTACCGGGTGAACAACGTCAGCAGCGATATTAAACAACTGAAAGGGGGAGGTCTTTTCGCTTATATGTTCCGGCACAGCGATGGGAACCTGATCGCCGGCTCGGAAGACCGGCTGTTTGTTTTCCACCCCCCGGACCGGTTTACCGGGATAGAAAAAGTGTACCCGGAACTTTTTGATCTGAAAGACGAAGCCATAAACAGTGCTGTTCACTGGGGAGATTCCGTGTTTTTTATCGGCAGTGAGGCCGGTAAAGGGGTTTATAAATGGAACTACAAAAGAAAAACACTTTCCAAAATTGATGACCGTACAGATACCTTGCTGGAAAGCGGTATCGTCAATGCCCTGTACAAGGACCAGGGCGGTAAACTCTGGATACTTTCCGATAACAGTTTTGCCGTTTTTGACCCTGTATCGGAGCGGATCAAAAATTTTGAATTGGTAAACCCGGTAACGGGACGGCCGTTGAATCTTTTTTTTGATGTATGTGAAGCCGGTGGGTCATACTGGCTGGCATCGTACGGAGAAGGGATTGTGCAACTGGATAAAAACTACCGGGTAAAAAAGATCATATCTAAGAATGATGGCCTGGCTAATGCCGGAATTTATAAGATATTTCCTGTGGACAATAGTTTTCTGCTTGTCACCTCCAACTACGGGTTAAGCAAGATCAATATTCAGAATTTTTCTGTTTCCAATTATTTCCAGAGTGACGGGCTTCATTCCAATGCTTTTGAAGAACACAGCGGGATAATGAAAAACGGGAAAATCTATGCTGGCGGGCCAGAGGGGTTTACCATCATTGATGCAGACCAGATCACACCCAATACCATTGCACCGAAAGTATATATTACAGGTGTTACAACAGAAACCAAAGAGGGTATTACCGATACATCCGGGTTCTTTTTGGAGACCATCCGGCTGCCGGGCAACCTCTTGCAGGCCAGGGTTCATTTTTCCGGGATCAATTACTCCAACCCCGAACGAACAACATTTGTTTACCGGATCAAAGAACAGCATGATGAATGGCTTCAACTGGGGTACCAGAATTCACTCCAGCTTACCCGTCTGCCCCCCGGCAATTATACGCTGCAGGTAAAAGCGTTGAATGAAGACGGATTAGCCGGTACAGAAAAAGAGATCCGGCTCATCTTTATGCCCCGCTGGTACCAGACCTGGTGGTTCAGGGCCATGGTCATTCTGCTTTTGGCCAGTATCATTTTTGCGATGTTCCGGTTACGGATCAACCGGCTTCAAAAAGAAAAAGAAATACGCAGCCACCTGGCCCACGATCTTCACGATGACCTGGGCAGCACCTTAAACAGTGTGAAAGTTTACACCAGCCTTGCTATAATGGAAGGAGGCAGCAACCACCGCCTGGAAAAAATAAACCAGGCTGTGCAGGAGGCAATTACGGGAGTAAAAGATGTTATCTGGGTACTGGATGATAAAAAAGATACACCGGAACACCTGCTGACCCGCATCAGCCAGTTTGCAGCCCCGCTCTGTGTGGCAAACGATATTGCTTTTCTGCATCAGTTGGGTGAATCATTAAATAACTACAAGCTGGGAAAGGAGGAAAAGAGAAACCTGTACATGATCATCAAGGAGACCATCAATAACAGCGTGAAATATGCCAATTGCAAAACAATCAGGCTGAATATTAACCGGCCGGCCGGCAAACTAATAATAAAGATTACTGATGACGGGATCGGGTTCGATAAGGAAAATATCACAAGCGGGGATGGTCTTAAAAATATGCTGAGCCGTTGCAGGGAGATTGACTATCGGGCTGAAATAATTTCATTACCCGGAAAAGGGACTGTTGTTGAACTGGACCAGAACTGATCATACCTGGACAATATGATGCTTGATGGCATAAATGGCAAGCCCGGTCCTTGTTTTTATATCCAGTTTTTGAAAAAGGGCATCCCGGTAACCATCTACTGTGCGGGGGCTGATGTGCATTTTGCCGGCAATTTCCTTGTACGTCAGTTCTGAGCAGGCCAGTTTCAGAAATTCTGTTTCCCTTTCGGAAAGTAGAAGCAATTGCCGGGTACCATACTCTTCGTCTTCCTCTCCGGAAATTCTGTGTACCAGCCGGCCTGTTACCATTTCGGAATAATAAAAACCCTTATGCAAAACGGCTTCGATGGCCGATTTTAATTCAGCAGGTTCACAGTCTTTCAGAATATATCCTTTTACCCCGTTTTTCAGCATGCGGATGACAGCGCTCTCGTCATCATACTGGCTTAATGCAAGTACTTTGATATCCGGATGATTTTTTTTAAGCCAGAGTGCCGTTTCATACCCATCCATCTGCGGCATATTGATATCGAGCAGGACCAGGTCAGGTATTTTGTCTGTTTTAAGTAGGTCACATAATTCTTTACCGTTGTTGGACTCGGACAAAACCTCGTAACCAAGCTTACTGACAAGCTCTGCCAGTCCTCTGCGAAGGAGTACATGATCATCAACAAGGGCTACTTTAAACATGACCTGCTTTTTTAATCATCAGTGTCGGGCTTTTTTGACCTGAACGGGGCTGTATGATTCAAATGTCCAGAATTTAACCGAAAACCGCTCCAGGTAGGGAGAAAAAGAATTAGAAGGCAGATCACTCAGGATCATTCATCATATCGGGCCTTTTTTCCTTAGTACGCTGAAGCGATTGTTCATGCCGCCATTCATCAATTTTCCGGTGGTCGCCGCTCATCAGGATTTCGGGTACTTTCCATCCCCTGAAATCTTCGGGTCTTGTATAAACCGGCGGGGCCAGCAGGTCATCCTGGAAAGAATCGGTAAGTGCCGAGGTCTCATCATTCAATACCCCCGGCAATAAGCGGCCGATGGCATCCACCAGTATTGCTGCCGGCAGTTCACCGCCGCTGAGCACATAATCGCCGATTGAAATTTCTTTTGTTACAAAATGCTCCCTGATCCTTTCATCTATTCCTTTATAATGACCACAGATCAACAGCAATCTCCCCAGTAATGAAAGGGAGTTAGCTGTTTTTTGGTTCAGCCTTTCACCGTCGGGGGTCAGGTAGATGATCTCGTCATACTTTTCCTGCGCTGTTAATTCTTCAATGGCTTTTGCCAGCGGCTCACACATCATGACCATCCCTGCTCCGCCTCCATACTGGTAATCGTCCACCTGTCCGTATTCATTCACTGCCCATTTGCGCAAATGATGCACCTGCACCGTCAGCAGACCTTTATCCTGGGCCCTTTTCATCATGCTGTGCTGCAGGGGGCTTTCCAGCAGTTCAGGAAGTACTGTCAGGATATCAATATGCATGGGACAAAGATAGCGGCTCAAAAAGTAACCCCCGGGGAACCGGGGGTTGTACAGAAACAAAAACCAACAATTGCTCATTTTGATGAGCAGTTAAGTGTATATTTTCAGTAATAAAAGTAGACCGGTGTAAGAGTTAAAAATCTGATATTGGTCAAGCTACATCATGATACATGTCAAATAGTTCAGGGCAGGCAGATAACAGAACTGCCCGCTGCCCCGGGTAGTTCAGGGCTCAGGTAAGGGATGCCAAGCCCCAACCCCCTTAGTATCAGCAGGGCTCCGACCAGGGTGATTAAAACAGGCGCCCATTTTTTGAAACCAATTCTTAATTCGGGTTTTATTATTTGCCAGGCGTAGCCCACCAGCATCATCGCAGGCAGTGTGCCTGCTCCAAGCATGGCCATAAAACCTGCACTTTCACCAATCCGGGTAAAGGTCAGGGAGGATGGCAGGGCGATATAAACCATACCGCAGGGAAGCAACCCGTTTGCCATACCCAGCAATAAAAAGCTGAGTAAACTGGTGGATGTTTTTTATCAGTTGATATTGGTAAATGGTTTGATGGGTTCCGGGGGCGGTGTTCCCGTTAATGTTGCCCTGGTATGAATGTCCGATTTGGCCCGGATCACCGAAATGGCTACCGTAAGCAGTATTACAAGGCCAAGCAGCACAACTATTCCGCTATAGGCAAACAAGTTGAACCATGGCTGGCTTTTTTTCATGATAGTGTAAAAAATTTCATTGTTCAGCTTTCCGCTGATTTTTGTAACACCGCTGCCCAGTAAGGAGACCCAAAAAACCAGGAGAGATATATTTGTAATGAGTATACCGTAACCGGTAACCTTTTTCTTTTTTTCAGACAGCCCCGGCTTTTCCTTCTGGATGATATAGAATACAGATGCAAGGAGCAGCATCGTATTAATGCCGATGGTGGATCCCATGGCATGCGCCACGGTAATATGTGTACCGTGAGTATAGAAATTCCAGGCGGGTACTGAGATGGCAATGGCAAGGGATAGGTTCAGTAAGATCCAGGCATCAGCAAATGAAAGCAGGCGGTAGGGAATGCTGTGATAAGTTTTGCGGGCACTGGTCATCGTTTTGCGCCACTGGAATATGATATGTGCAAGTATGAGCAGTTCGGTCATACTAACGATATAGGCTACTGTTTTTATCCAGGGTGCTGCCGGTACAATATAAGTATGATGGCCCCAGTTGAACAGGAGGTTTGTGAGACCAAGAAAATAGAAAAAGAAAGCCAGTGGTGAACGGCAGGCCCTGGTGTCACCACTCATTTTTTCCATAATATACATACCCGTGCCATATATCAGCATATTCCAGCTTCCTACCATTGACCCCAATGCTTTCCACTGTATAGTTACATCCCTGATAATATTGTTCCGGAAAGAATCGAAGAGCCATAAATAGGATTCAGAGAGGGTAATAAAGAAAAAAATGATGCCTGTTGACCAGCTCCAGATATAAACCGGGGCATTTTTGTAATCAGGCTTCAGCGTGAGGAAAAAGTTGAGGGTAAACGGGATCCACGGAAGCATTACGAAAACACCCAGCCAGGGGGGAAATTCCAGGTACTCCCTGCCGCCAAAGTATCCCATAAAAAAACAGGAGATGATTACTACAGAGACAGCCGCCTGCAAAATAAAATGGAGCCAGACGCCCCGTTGCCAGTACAGGGGGCGGTTAGCCACTGTTGGCAGGTAATAATAAACACCCGCCTGTGCCGCTGTAAACAGCCAGGCAATAACAAGATAAACATGCAATGGCCGGGTTTTTTGAAAAGCCAGCTGTTCTTTTAAAAAGGCGGGCAGGATATACTGAAACCCGCTTATGACGCCCAAAAGCAAACCGAACAGGAGATATCCCATGGCCAGCAACAGGAGGGCTTTGGCAGCTTTATGCGGAGCGGGTGCCTGTGCTATGGAAAGTTCGCCGGCCATTTAATCAAGGTTGCTTATAAGTTGTAGCTGTGCTGTCCACGTATTTCAGGTAACTGATGATAGCGTCGATCTCGTTTTTTTGAAAATGAAAATTCGGCATCCTTTGTCCGCCGGCCTGGAGGAAGGTCCTCATCCAAAGTTCACCGCGTTGCGGATCACTGTAGGCAGTGGTGAGTTCCGGGCCCAGGTACCCGCCAAGACCATATAGCTGGTGGCATGAAATGCAATTA
>JANNUI010000519.1:0-1621 GCA_031395125.1 Chitinophagaceae bacterium
TTGATTTTAAATCAAAACATGCCATCGAATTTCTCAAGGACGGCAATAAGGTGAAAGCCTATGTGCAGTTCAAAGGCAGGGCCATCCAGTTCCAGGACCGGGGCCAGCTGCTGTTGCTGAAATTTGCTGAGCGGCTTGCCGAAGTGGGGGTGCTGGAAAGTATGCCCAAGATGGAAGGCAGGAGGATGCTGGCCATGTTTGCACCGAAAGGAAAGAAGAAGAGCAGTTAAAATATTTGCGGGAAAAAGAATTATTACTCTCCTGGTATCATACCGGGGGAGTTTTTTATTTCCTGTACCAGGAATTCATCATCCGCTTTTAACCGTTGGTATAAAAAAGTGGTTTATTCTCTGCTGAGCCAATGCTTTGCGTATATTGAGCCTTTATTAATTCAATAAGAAATAAGACACCATGAACAGATTATATCCCCTTATTATTCTTTTCACATTCATTGCTTCGGCATCCCATGCACAAAGACCCGACACTACCAGGCGTCCGGGAGGTGCTAACGGACCCCGGCCATACCGGGAAGTCATTACTTCAAAGGCCGTTTCGGATGAGGGTCTCTTCTGGGTGCATAAGGTGGAAGACAAATATTATTTTGAAATAGCTGACTCCCTTTTTGGCCGTGAAATACTGGTAGTGAACCGTATTTCAAAAGCAGCCGCCGGCATGCGCAGCGGCGGCAGCTTTTTTGGTTATGGTGGCGACCAGATCGGACAGAATGTGGTGAAGTTTGAAAAAGGTCCGAATAATAAAATATTTCTCCGCAATATCTCTTTTGCAGAGTATGCCAAAGATTCCACATCGCCGATGTTTACTTCCGTCACAAATTCCAATATCCAGCAGATCGCCGCTTCCTTTGATGTAAAATCGCTGGGAAAGGACTCAAGCGGCGCTGTTATAGATATGACTGATTTTATCAGCGGCGACAATGATGTGCTGTTCTTTAACAGCGGGTTGAAAACGAATATCCGGCTGGGTAGTTTGCAGGCTGATAAATCCTATATCGGAACCTTAAAGTCTTATCCCATCAACATTGAAATAAAAACAGTAAAAACCTACAGCCGGACCCCGGCAATGCCCGGAGCAACGGGAGGTGGCGGACCTTCAGGAAATATGACAATGGAACTGAATAGTTCAATGGTATTGCTGCCGAAGGTTCCCATGCAGCCAAGATATTTTGACCCGAGGGTTGGATATTTTGCCGTGGGCTATACCGATTTCGATGCCAACCCACAAGGGGTACGACCTATCAGTCTGGTGAAAAGGTGGAGGCTAGAACCCAAACCGGAAGATCTTGAAAAATATAAAAGAGGTGAATTGGTGGAACCGGCAAAACCTATCATTTTTTACATAGACCCGACTACACCAACCAAATGGGTTCCTTACCTGATGCAGGGGGTGGATGACTGGAAAGGCGCCTTTGAGAAAGCAGGGTTTAAGAATGCCATCATAGCCAAAAGGGCGCCGACAAAAGAAGAAGACAGCACCTGGAGCCTGGATGATGCCCGCAACTCTGCCATCGTTTACAAGCCATCTGATATTGCCAATGCCAGCGGCCCCAGTATTTCAGACCCCCGCAGCGGCGAGATCATGGAAAGCCATATCAACTGGTATC
>JANNUI010000522.1:0-3142 GCA_031395125.1 Chitinophagaceae bacterium
GGTCCTTTGGCCGAGTGGTTAGGCTCAGCTCTGCAAAAGCTGCTACAGCGGTTCGAATCCGCTAGGGACCTCGAAAAAATGGAAGCATTGCTTCCCTTTTCACTTTTCAACAAATGCCCTGTTACCCGGCGGTGTGTAAAGCCATTTTAATGAATCTATCAGGCGGGCCGTATCTGCAGAAAGAGCAGGCAGTAAAAAAAATATTTTAAAACTGAGGGAGTCACTGGTTTCCATTTTTACATCCAGGCCAAAACCCTTCAGCAGACCATAGCGTTTCAGCCCTCTTGTCTTATCGGCCGTTTCTACCACAAATTTGTATTCCCTGGCTGCCGGATTAACGGTGGCTGCTTGTTGCGAAGTATTATCATTTTGAATGGTTATCGTATCGGTTTGCGGTATCGCCTGCTCCCCGGTTTCAGGGGTTTTGTCGCCTGCATTTTCATCTGCAGGGACTTCCTTGTTCCTGGCAGTCGTTTTTTTATAGACCGTGTATCCGCCCCAGATAGCAAAAACAAGTCCTGCCAGCAACAGTATGATCACCAATATTTTCCTGGTGCGGGGTTTGCTTTTTCTGCCATAAAAAATACTTTTAAACCCGCCTCCTGTATCCTCTGTATCCTGTTCCTGGCTGCTTTCTTTCATCGGGGCATCTTTCACTCTTTCGGTAAGTATGGCGCCCGGGCTGAAGCTGAACTGGCCGGTCTGCATTTTGGTCAGGCTGCCGATCCCTTCAAATAAAAAAGGCTTTCCGATATTGAGAAATTGCCGGGCCAGTTCCAGGTGCGAATCAAGATCGGCTGCAGCAAGGGCTTTTATCTTGCCGGTGCTGGATGCAACAAAACTGATGAGGTCCGGAGATTCTTTTAAAGCAGTATTGGTTTCAAAACTGATCCCTTCAATTGGCGTTTGTTTTCCGGATTTTGCCTGTTCGGGATCTACGGCAATGCCCGGGTCAAGCAGAAAACTGCCGATACCGGATAAATCCAGCCGTTTATGGGTGTAAAGATATTCCGCAAGCAGGGGGGGCAGTTTCAAGGTCTTAAGATATTAGAATGTACAAGATAGATATTTTGCTGCGGGGATGCAAGCATAACAACAGTTTGAGTTTAACTTTGCCCGTCCGAAACGGCTTTTGTCCGGGCGGGCATCAAATATGCTGACAGAAGAAGAAAAAAGCTTTATCGGGTATTGGGAACAAAACCGCAACAGGAAAAAGCGGCTGATATGGCAATTAGCTGCCGGATTGCCCCTTGCCGCCTTGTTATCCGGTGGGATATTTATTACTTATTTTTCACAATGGTACACCCGTGCGGTTATGGTCATTAATTTGAACCATTCCGGCACATTGGTTGTATTGACCGGGCTCTTGCTTACTGTCATTTTTATTGTCGTATTTTCTGCCCGCCACCGGTGGGAGATGAATGAGCAGCGTTACCGGGAACTGCTGAGCAAGCAAAAAAAGATCCCGTGAAAATGTTTTCTTGCAGCAAAAAATACCGGCAGAAGGTCTGTAAATTGGTTTTACCTGTAATTCGGAGTTTCGTATTTAATGGTATGAATTGATATCAAAATAAGCATATGAAAACAATCATTCTTTCCGGTTTCTTTTCCGTTTTGATCGTATCAGGCGGATGCCTGAAAGATACTTCCTGTATGCCAAAAACAGTGGCCAGTGAGGATGCAGAGATGCAAAGCTATGCCGCTTCTAACGGAATGTCAGTAACCCGGCATAGCAGTGGTATGTATTACGAGATAATCAATCCCGGCAGCGGGCCGGTACCCAACTTCAATTCTATTCTTTCTGTGAGATATACCGGCAAACTGATGAATGGAACCATTTTCGATTCCCGTACCACTACACCTGTCACATTGCAGCTGGGCAACGTTATCGCCGGCTGGCAGGTTGGTCTCCCGCTGATCCAGAAGGGAGGCGTTATTAAACTAATCATCCCTTCTTCCTTGGCTTACGGTTGTCAGCCAGCAGGTGCTGTCCCTGGTAATTCAATTCTCTATTTTGAGATCGAACTGGTCGATGTCCAGTAAGATCAAAACTATCTGCTTTGCCAGCCGGGGTTTTGTTTCCGGGGCTTTTTGCTGAATGATGCACTACTTAGCTTAGCGAAACAGTATTTTTGTTTCCCCGAAGGCGGTCTCCAAAGGTCCGTAAGGACTCCGTTGGAGAGTCATTTGACCTTCGGACAAACCATTTAATTTGTCACACGAAGCCATATCCGTCTTTGAAATTTTTAAGATCGGTGTAGGTCCCTCCAGTTCGCATACACTGGGGCCCTGGAGAGCCGCACAGCGATTTGCACAAATGCTGCAGGCAAAAGATATTTTACACAATGTGGTAAATGTGAAAGTGCTGCTGTATGGTTCACTGGCCAAAACCGGAAAAGGCCATGGTACGGATGTGGCCGTACAATTGGGGCTGGCAGGTGATGACCCGGTGACCTTTGCCGTAGAACAGATCGGCCCTAAGATCAATGACATCGCAGCCATGAAAAAGATCGTGCTGCTCGGCCTCCATGAAGTGGATTTTGACCCGAATGAGGATATTGACTTTTTTATCACCGAATCCCTGCCTTTTCATCCCAACGCTCTTACTTTTCTGGCTTCTGTAAGAAACGGTGAATCTGTTGCTGAAACCTATTACTCCGTCGGCGGAGGTTTTGTGGTAAAAGAAGCCCGCCCGGATGACCCGTCCGGACGGGTAGAGACAGCTTCAGCAAAGGATGCCGTACAATTGCCTTTCCCTATCAATACTGCTGGTGACCTGCTGCACTGGTGCATCAAAACGGGTATGTCCATCAGCGAGATCGTGATGGAGAATGAACATTCCTGGCGAAGTGAAAAAGATATAAAGGATGAGTTGATAAATATCTGGCGGGTGATGAAGGAATGTATTTACAGGGGCTGTCATACCCCCGGGATACTTCCGGGAGGGTTGAATGTAAAAAGAAGGTCGGCTGAGCTCAATAAAAAACTGTTGTCAGGTAAAAGCTATTCTGACTATGCTACATGGCTCGCAGCTATACGTTCCGGCGGTAATGATTTCAAATACACACTCGATTGGGTAAGCTGCTTTGCCCTTGCGGTGAATGAGGAGAATGCCTCCTTCGGCCGGGTGGTAACGGCTCCC
>JANNUI010000547.1:0-9170 GCA_031395125.1 Chitinophagaceae bacterium
GAACAGCAACAGCATTGACACAACTATCATCATCAAACTATCGCAGGGAGAGAACAGAATTGAAACAAGTATAACCAATGTGAATGGTACTGAAAGCTATCGAATGCCGCTGCCGGTGAATTATACTCCAGCGGTGAAGCAAAAAGAAAGCCTTCGCTTCATTGGTATTGGGATTGACAAATTTGCTGACCCGAAAAACAACCTGCATTACAGCAGCAAAGACATCCGGGACCTGGCAGTAAAACTGAAAGAGAAATACAAAGACGACATTATCATTGACACCCTGTTCAATGAGCATGTAACCATCAGCAATGTAAAGGCATTAAAACAAAAGCTGCAACAGACAACTGAGAACGATAAGGTCATCATCTCTTATTCAGGGCACGGTCTGCTGAGCAAAGAATATGATTACTATCTCAGTACCTATTCCATCAACTTCGATAAACCGGAAGAGAATGGATTACCCTACGACGAACTGGAAAACCTGCTGGACAGTATCCCTGCCAGAAAAAAGCTGATGCTGATTGATGCCTGTCACAGCGGGGAGGTTGATAAAGAAGAGATCACCCAGTATAAAGCAGCCGAAGACTCATTAAAGAAACAAGGAACCAAAGGCGGCGAACTCCGCTACACCGGCAAAAGCCTGGTGGGGATGAAGAACAGTTTTGAACTAATGCAGTCATTATTTGTGAATGTGGGCAAGAGTACCGGCGCCACTATCATCTCCGCCGCAGGAGGAACACAGTTTGCTTTGGAAAGAGGGGATTTAAAAAACGGCGTATTTACATATTCTATTCTCGAAGCGATGGATAAAAACCCCACCATGAAGATCAGCGAGCTGAAAAAAATAGTGGGAGAAAGAGTGGAGCAACTGACCAATGGCCTGCAGAAACCGACCAGCCGGAATGAAACGATTGCAGTAGACTGGAGCCTGTGGTAGCAGAGGCTAAATCATTTTCCTTCTCAAATATTGTTTGAGATTCTATTAGGTTTATTTTCTCTCACTTTTTCAGCTGAATAATCAATCAGCT
This sequence comes from Chitinophagaceae bacterium, assembly GCA_031395125.1. Taxonomy (GTDB): domain Bacteria; phylum Bacteroidota; class Bacteroidia; order Chitinophagales; family Chitinophagaceae; genus JJ008. Next base: position 1,032 of record JANNUI010000547.1, read on the forward strand.
TCTTCCAAATGAAAATGCTGGTGATGGGCGCCGGCTGCAACATGCAGGGCAAATCCCATGATGGCAGTATCCTTCAGGATATTGATAAGCGCCAGCTGCCGCATATCCTTATCGCCCGCATTCAGGTAATTCGGCAGGTGAATCGTCAGGATAAAAATGATCAGCAGCAATGCCAGCACATAACCGGTGAATTTGACGTACTGGTTAGTCAGAAAAGACAACCCCACCAGTATGAATGCCGCACCTACCACATAGGCCCATTTGATGCCCCCTACCAGCCAAACCGGAACATATACCAGCAGATCCCTCGGATACTGGAAATGAAAAAGACCGAATGCGATCAGAACTACCGACAACAGGTAAATAGCCACCCTTGAAATAATATGGTAATGCTTCATGATGAAATATTTGCCGATAAGGTATGTGCAAACCCCGTAGAAAATGATGACCTTGCTCAGCAGGATACTGAATTAATATCACCTCTTATCCAAACTGGCTGGCTACCAGCATCGCCACCATCCCCACGGCCAGCCCGCCATACACTTCCTGCGGGGAATGGTCAGATACAATGAATCTTGAAGTGCAGACAACACCCGTGATCAATAAGGCAATTGAAAGATAGATACCAAAGCTAAGCCCCTGCGATAAAGCCAGCAACACCATAAAGGTCAGCATGACCCCCACTGAAATGGCATGAAGACTTATTTTGATCCTGATATTTGCCATCAGCGCCAGCCAGGAAGCCAGGAAAACGGCCAGCGAAAACTGTACGGCTTCCTTGGGTATGGATAAACCATCAGTTAGTTTGTGATTATTCCACCACACATAACAGATCCAGGCATACCAGATGCCGCAGGCTATCAGGGGGATGATCCTGTCCTTTTGCGTAGCAAGCTGGATGCTGCTGATGAAATCCAGCGCTTTTAATAATAATACTGTTACAACCGGGAACAGGGAATACATGACCAGGCTCATACCCACCGTTCTTATTTTATTGAAAGAAGAAAACCCCGAAAAAAAATAAGGATGGACATATACCAGGAAAAAAACCACATACACCGGCACAAAAACCGGGTGAAACAGAATGGAAAATAACCTGGCCAGCACCCGGATAACAGCAGGCTGCGGCGCCAGCCCCTTTGGCCGGAATTCCTTCAGGCCCTCCTGTTTATCAACCGCTAATCTTGTGTTCATACCCTTCTGTAATTCATGCAAAGTAAAGGAATATGTAAAAAGTGCTGTTTTGTACTGTGTACTACGAAGCTTTTAAGCGAAGTATTATCTTTACCAATCTCTATGACAGCAGCTACAGAAAACCAGCAAGTTAGACGTAGCCGGGCATCAATGTTCCGGCCCTGTTCCGTACTATTCGGGCTGCTGATGCTATCCGCCATTGTTGCAGCACAATCTTCCACCAAAACCTTTATTGCAAAATACCGGCCCCTGGCCGATTCGCTTTCTGAGGCCTATGGCATCCCCACTTCTGTGATCCTGGGTGTGTCAATACTTGAGTCAGGCTCCGGCACCAGCCGCAACTGCCGCCTGCTGAATAATTTTTTTGGCATCGTTGGTAAGAATAACCTGTTGAAAACAAAAGGGATCAAAACCCGCTACAGGCAATATCCTGATGCAACCGCTTCTTTCGTTGATTTTTGCAAGCTGCTGGCCAAAAAAAAATATTACAAAAAACTGAAAGGGAATACGGATTATAAATTATGGACCGATGCGATCAGCAAAAGCGGTTATTCAGAAGTGCCTGCTGTCTGGAGGCAGCGGATCAATGATACCATCAGGAAAAATAAATTAGCTGCCACCCGTTAGAAGAATAAGTCATGAACAGTAACCGCCGTGTCCTTCATTTTGTCACCGGGAGTGTTTGCCTCTACCTGTTGCTCTCTGTTGCTGCTTTTCTCTCCGGCTTTAACTGGATGCCTTTCAAAAGGGTGAACCTTATTACAGATGTGGTAACGGGAGATTCGGTCTTACAAATAACGGATAAGCCGGACAGCAACCTGGTCATCATTGAAGACCTGCCGGAGAAAGATTTTAACCTTTATACAAAACCACGGCTCATTACCGGTTTCAACCGCGACATGAGCAAACCATCGCTGGGCAACTTTCTGCAGAAGCTGCATGAATTACAATCAGGAAAGAAAAGAAAGATACGCATTGCTTACTTCGGTGACAGCATGATAGAAGGAGATCTGCTGACACAGACGGTTCGCAAATTATTACAGCAGCATTTTGGAGGCAGCGGTGTCGGATTCGTTCCCATCACCTCACAGGTTTCAAAGTTCAGGCAGTCTGTTATTCATAATTATTCCGGGGGCTGGCAGGATGAGAATTTCAAGAACGGGAAAACCGGCAAACTCTATTTTTCCGGTCACTTGTTCCGCAGCAGCGGCGACTGGGTACAGATGATCGACCAGACCATAACCGACAGTGTTGCAGTTATCGAAAAAAGCCTGATCTGTGGCAATGGCGGCATGGTTACCGTCACGGTGAATGGAAGACCGGTTATGATCAATACCCCCGGTATGCTGAACCGGATCCCATTGGCGGTGGATATGAACAGGGGCATCAAACTGTCTGTCGCCAATGAAAACCTACCGGTGTACGGGATCAGTTTTGAATCTCCTTCCGGCATTTTTGTTGATAATTTTTCTTTCAGAGGCATCACGGGGATTGAATTTGCCCGGGTTGATTCTGTTTTCATGAAAGCTATTGCAGCAGGCAACCCCTATGACCTTATTATTTTCCAGTATGGGGTCAACCTGCTGTTCCGCCCCAACGACCGCAACTTTAACTGGTATGCCAAAGCCATGCTGCCCATCGTAAGGAAGTTCCGGAACTGTTTAGACAAGACCGATTTCCTGGTGGTGAGCACGGCCGACCGGGCCTTCCGCTATGGCGGGGAATACAGATCGGCTGTCGGGATCGATTCACTCATCAAGATTCAGGCTACGGTAGCGTATGAAAGCGGCAGCAGTTTCTATAACCAGTTTGCATCCATGGGCGGCACCAACTCCATTGTGGAATGGGCAAAAAGAAACCCATCATTGGCGAACAGGGATTATGTACACCCCAACCATCGCGGCGCCGAAGTGCTGGGCACATATCTCTATGAAGCCATACTCAGCGAGTACAATAAATTTATCCGTACCCGGAAGTAACAAGACCCTATGCCATCATTCGATATACAAGCATTCCTGGAACAGTTCCTGTACGACCCCAAGAACCCATTGCTGTTCAACAACGGCTTCTTTGTTTTCTTCTTTGCCATTTTTATAGCGCTGTATTACCGGTTCAGGAATAATTTCAAATTACGCCGCTATATCTTCTGTTTATTCTCTCTTTATTTTTTCTATAAAGCCAGCGGGGTGTTCGTGGTCTTTGTGATCCTGTCGGCCATTGTTGATTTTGTTTTGTCCAATGCCATTTTCCGGCAGCAGAACAGGAAGAAAAAGAAATTGCTGCTGCTTTGCAGCATCGTCTTTAATCTCGGCTTGCTTTTTTATTTCAAGTACACCAATTTCTTTATTGACACAGTGAACAATCTGCTCGGCGCCGGCTTCAACCCGCTGAATATCCTGCTGCCGGTGGGCATTTCCTTCTATACATTTGAGAACCTTAGTTATACCATTGATGTATACCGCGGCCATTTTAAGCCGGCCCGTAAGTTCAGTGATTACCTGCTGTTCCTGTCCTTCTTTCCCAAGCTGGTGATGGGGCCGATCGTGAGGGCACATGATTTTGTGCCGCAGATCAATAAGCCGTACATCATAACGGAAACTGATTTTGCCAAAGGTTTTTATCTCATCCTGTCAGGGCTTTTCAAGAAACTGGTCATTTCCGATTTTATCACCCTGAATTTTGTCAATTATATTTTCGATGACCCTTCCCGCTATACCGGGTTGGAGAACCTGTTTGCGGTTTATGGATATGCCGTGATCATTTACTGCGACTTCAGCGGTTACAGCGATGTGGCCATTGGTATTGCCAAATGGCTGGGCTTCAGTATTCCCGTCAATTTTAAATCACCCTACCAGAGTAAAAATATGACTGAATTCTGGCGACGATGGCATATCTCCCTTTCTTCCTGGCTGCGGGATTATCTCTACATCCCCCTGGGGGGAAATAAAAAAGGTTCATTCGCCACCTGGTTATTTTCATCACTTTTTTTTGCAGGAATATTTTTCGCAGGATGGAAGGGCTTCCATCTTTCCTGGTTGCTGTCGCTTGGCATTACGGCGGCGGTAGGGATGGTATTTGTATTGCCCTCTGTCATCAAAAAGGATAAAGCAGGCATCAGCACCAACCTGAATCTGCTCACTACCATGTTGCTGGGCGGTTTCTGGCACGGCGCCAGCTGGAATTTCATTATCTGGGGGGCCATGCATGGCATATCACTTGCCATTCACAAGATATGGATGCTGCTGACCGGTAAATCATTTGGGAATTTCAATAAAAGCAAATGGTACAATGCTGTTGCGGTACTGATCACTTTTCATTTTGTTTGCTTTAGCTGGGTCTTTTTTAAAGCAGCCACACTGGAAGACGCTTCCAATATGATCTACCAGATCACCCATGATTTCTCCTTCTCCGTATGGGGTGCCTTTTTTGACAATTACAAACCAGTACTGGCCATGATCGCCCTTGCCTTGTTATTGCATGCCATCCCGGATGATTATGCGGATAAGATCATCGGCCGGTTCCGAAAAGTACCGATGCCGGTTTACATTGCTTTGTTCTTTGTGTTTGTGATCATTTACGGCTACTTCAAATCATCGGAGCCGGTAATGCCGATCTATCTGCAGTTTTAAGGGTATTTTCAACACAGAGATACGGAGAAACAGAGATACACGGAGCTTATTATTTGAATAATTGTACTCTCAGTGTAACTCAAATACTCTGTTACTCCTATGTTTACAAAATATTCACAAAGAATATCAATAACTACTTACATAACTGTTATACCCCTTGGCCAGTGCATTGAACAATAGCTGTCCCTGTATCTTATAAGCGGGAGCCGTAAAATGGATACCATCCCCATTCATCATTCGTTTCCTCAGCCAGTTGTAAGCCGAACCAAATCCGTTGGTGACACGGTACATATCCCACACAGGAATATTATTGTTAGTGCAGTAACTGAACAAGGAAAGGTTGAGGTTCCAGAGCTCCCGGTTAGGGGCGCCGCCTTTGAAAGAATCGGCGGTGGTAGTTATAAGGACTGACGAAGAAGGTGAAGCAATTTTAAGCTTGTCAAGCATAATCGTCACATCGCGATGTAGCACTGCATCAGAGATAATATTCGCCTGCGCATCATTGGTACCAAGCGAAATAATAAAAAGATCTGGTTTCAGTTGCGCCACCTGTTCCCACACAGTGGCGGACTGGTTGTAGTTTTCAAATGTGGCGCCGTTGCTGCCGATAGAATGATATATTACTCCTGTGCTGTCCATACTGTCATGTGCTGAAGAAAGTGTTTTGGAGTAAGAGGTTGTTTTGCCGCCGCTGCCAAAAAAATCCTGCAGGCCTTTTCTTATGGTGCCGGGCAGGTCGTCTGACCGAAGATGCGAATCGCCAATGTGAACCACGGAGACCAGTCCCTTCTTTGTTTTTTTCAGTTGCTGCAGTTTCTGGTAGAAAGAATCGAGGCCGCTGCCGTTGAAAATGCGGTTGAACACAAGGCTTAGCTGCTGGAACTGTTTAGGGATCTTGTTCTCATCAACAGGCATTTGCTGGGCATTTGCTTTTAAAAATATAATAGCAAATGCAGGCAATAACAGGAGAATCTTGTGTTTAGTGAAATTCATTATTATAATTCTTTTCTCAGACGAGCCACCGGTATGTTCAGTTGCTCCCGGTATTTGGCCACGGTGCGGCGGGCAATATTGTACCCTTTTTCCTGGAGCATTTCGGTCAGCCGCTCATCGCTCAGGGGATGTTTTTTGTCCTCGCCTTCAATCATGTTGCTCAGGATCTTCTTTACTTCTCTTGTGGAAACTTCTTCACCGCTGTCGGTGCTTAACGATTCGCTGAAGAAGAATTTCAGCCGGTACGTTCCAAATTCTGTCTGTGCAAACTTGCTGTTGGCCACCCGGCTTACGGTAGATATATCCAGGTTGGTTTTTTCAGCAATATCTTTTAATATCATCGGCCTCAGTTCTGTTTCGTCACCCGTCAGGAAAAACTCATACTGGTGTTCCATGATGGCATTCATAGTACTGAGCAGGGTGTGCTGCCGCTGTTTGATGGCATCAATGAACCATTTGGCAGAATCAATCTTTTGTTTGATGAACAATACGGCTTCTTTCTGCCGTTTATCTTTCTTTGCGCCCCGGTCATATTCTTTCAGCATATCCCGGTAGCCTTCGCTGATGCGCAGCTCGGGTGCATTGCGGCTGTTGAGCGTAAGCTCCAGTTTACCGGCATTATTCATAATGAAAAAATCCGGAACCACATAGTTTTCCGCCTTATTCATCACCCCCAGGTTGCCACCCGGTTTGGGATTCAGCCGGATGATCACCTGCATTACTTCCCGGAGCTGGTCATCATCAATGTCCAGTCCCCGCTGTATCTTTTCATAGTGCTTCTTGGTGAACTCATCAAAGTATTTGGTAATGGCTTTGATGGCAAGGTCGATCGGTTTACTCCCAGGGAGTCCATTCGGACCGGGCAGGCGGGCTTCATCTTTCTGGCGGTACAGTTGCAGCAGCAGGCATTCCCGCAGGTCCCTTGCAGCAACACCCGGCGGATCAAAATGCTGGATGCGTTTTATGATTTTCTCTACTTCTTCTTCGGTGGCTATGATGTTCTGGCGGAAAGCAAGGTCGTCCATAATGGCGGAGGTTTCTCTCCGCAGGTACCCGTCCTCATCAATGCTGCCCACGATCTGATCGGCAATGGTTTGTTCTTTCTCTTCCAGTTTCAGCAGGCCAAGCTGGTTGGTCAGCATTTCATAAAAACTGGTCTCTGCTTTAAAAGGCAGTTGCCGCCCCTCGTCTTCTTGTGGATAATTATCGTCCCGAAGTTTATAATCGGCCACTTCATCATCTCCTTCCTTCACATAGTCGCTTACATCGATATTGTCGTATTCGTCCACGCTGCCGTCTTTTTCCTCATGGTCCTCCTCTCCGTTCTCACTGAACTCATCCTTCAGTTCATCGGCGTTTTCATCATGACTTTCATCGTCCAGCTCCAGGGCGGGGTTTTCTTCCAGCTCTTCTTTGATCCGGGTTTCGAGGTTGGCCGTAGGTACCTGCAGCAGTTTCATCAGTTGAATCTGCTGGGGCGACAGTTTTTGCAGTAATTTCTGCTGTAAGCTCTGGCTAAGGGCCATTGGTTCGTCTGTTTTAACTTTGCACTACGAAGCTTTTAGCGAAGTAGTGGGGGGCGGCCTTGCTCCGAAGGAGTCCCTTCAGGAAAAAATTTCCGCCCTTGCACAAAAATAATGCCGTAAATTTAGATACAAATAAATAAAAGATGGGGCAACGGATAACGGGCTTTCTTGTTGTGTTCCTGTTAATGTTTTCGGGAGAGGCTTTTACCCAGGAAAATTTACCCGGGAAGGGATCATTATTTATACCCCAACTGTCTTATTACCAGCTGAATAATAAAATGTTTGTTCCAAAATTTTCGCAACAAAAACTTACCCGTGCCACTGATGGAACAGCGATCACAAGGTTCACATTATTAAATATTTCCCAGATCTCTTATTACCCGGCACATTTAGGTTTTTTCTGTAAAAAGGAACTGCAACTGGATAAGATCACCCCGCTGCCTTTTCGCTTCCGGCTCGGGTCGCTGGAGTATGTGAACTGGATGGAGAGGAAACCGAATGCGGTAAAACCCGGAGTATATTAAATTTTGTTCTCACAGATTACACAGAACAGCACAGATCATTTTCCGTGTAAATCCCTGTCTGCCGACAGGCAGGCGTGAAATCTGTGAGAAATTAAAAAAGCAGCAGAAATATTAAAGGGAAACAGACTGTTCGCTCAACACCTTCTTCACCACTGCCACCATCTTCTCTCCTTTCTCTTTGATCTGCTCTTCTGTCCAGAGCAAACTGATGGATGTGGAAATACAGCGGCTCATCACCGCATCACTGGCCGAAAAATCTTTATTGGCCTGTTG